>JAOUDR010000697.1 GCA_029859185.1 Gemmatimonadota bacterium | reverse complement strand
TGTATCCTACGATGCTGGCGCTAGCCGGTGCCGACGGCTCTCGCAATCGTCATGTCGACGGTGTGAGTCTCGTCGCGGCGCTCACGGCCGGCGCGCCGCTCGCCGAGCGTGCCCTGTACTGGCACTTCCCGGCCTATCTCGAAGCAGATGCCTCGACAGCTGGGCCGTGGCGCACGACGCCGGCCGGCGCGATTCGGCAGGGGCGCTACAAGCTGCTCGAGTTCTTCGAGGACGGACGAACGGAGTTGTACGACCTGGTGGCAGATCCGGGGGAGCGCCGGGATCTCATCGATTCACTCCCTTCGGTGGCCGCCGACCTCCTCCGGCTCCTGCACACGTGGCAGGACACCACGGGCGCGCCCGTGCCGCGGGAGCGGAATCCCGCGTACGAGAAGAACTGACGAGCATGCCGGACCTCAGCCCGATCGACCTCCTTGCACGCCTCGTTGCTCTCAATACGGCGCGCCCCAACGGCAACCTGCCGGCAATCGACCTCCTGGCCGACTATCTCGACCGTCCGGGCGTGCGCGTCCACCGGCTCCCATCACCGGATGAGGGAAAGGCCAACCTCCTGATCGAGATCGGACCGGAGCCATCCGGTGATCGTGCGGGACTGCTTCTCTCGGGCCACACCGACGTGGTGCCGGCGGATGAGCCCGAGTGGGAGACCGACCCGTTCCAGCTCACCGAACGCGACGGGAAGCTCTACGGTCGCGGAGCTGCGGACATGAAGGGGTTCGTCACGGTGGCGGCACATCTCGCCGCGGGCCTCGATCTCGCGACGCTGCGCGCGCCCCTCGTGTTGCTGTTCACGTACGACGAAGAAGTCGGCACCCTCGGCGCGCGGCATTTCGCCGAGACGTGGTCCGAGCGGGACCGTCTGCCGCGGCACGCCATCATTGGTGAGCCCACTCGGCTCGAGGTGGTCCGAGCGCACAAGGGGATCGTGGAACTGCGTGTCACGGTCACGGGGAAAGCTGCGCACTCCGGCTATCCGCATCTCGGCCAGTCAGCCATCGAGCCCGCCGCGCGTGTCGTGACCGCCCTCGCCGAGCTACGAGAGGGACTCGAAGCGGAGCGCACCGAGGCCAGCATGTCCTTCCCGGCCGTGCCGTTCGTGTCGCTGAACGTGGGAACGATCAGGGGTGGTGCGGCGCCAAACGTCATTCCCGACCGTTGCACAGCCGAGATCACCGTGCGCCCGCTCCCGGGAGTCGAGACCGGGACGCTGATCGCGAGAGTGCGCGCGGTCGTGGGAGCGGCAGCGGGGTCGGCGCCGTGGACACTGGACGTGGTGTCCGAGAGCCCTCCCATGCTGACGCCGCCTGATTCCCCGGTGATCTGTGCACTACGCGACGTGACGGGCCAGCAGGAGCCGACCACGGTGTCCTACGCGACCGACGCGGGCTGGCTCCAGACACTCGGCCTCGACTGCGCGATCTTCGGGCCCGGGGACATCGCGACGGCGCACCGGGAGAACGAGTTCGTGCCCATCGCGGATCTCGTGGCGGTCCGGCCCATGCTCGAGCAGGTGATCCGCCATTTCTGCATGGCGACCTAGCCGCCGACGACCGGGAACTCCGTGCTGGCTCCACGGCGGCGCTGTCTGGACGGCGCCTGAAGCGGGGCTTACTTCCACACGAACGGGCGAAGGAGTCAACCGCCGCCGCATCGTGAGCGCCGTCACCGAATCCCCTGACGGATTGGCATACGTTGCGGCGCATGCGCAGGCGCCTTCCCAGCTGGCCACGATCCTTCCGCGGGATTCTCCATCACGGCGTCGCGGTTGCCGTGCTGGGCGCGCTCGGGGCGCCTGCGTGCGGATCCGATACGCCGGTCGGGCCGGATGCCTCCGCCAACCCCACCGTCGCCTCGTTCGTGGAGCAGATCAATGCCCACCGCCAGTCACTCGGGTGCCCAGCTCTCGCCTGGAACCCCGCGGTGGCGGCGGTTGCCCAGGCGCACACCGAAGACATGATCGCCCGCGACTTCTTCAGCCACACCAATCCAGATGGTGCCTCGCCGTTCGACCGGCTCGCCAACGCGGACATCGCCTATTCCAGCGCCGCCGAGAACATTGCCTACGGATACGCGACGGCGGAGATGGTTTTCGCCGCGTGGCTCGGGAGCCTCGGCCACCGGGCGAATATCGAGAAC
>JAOUDR010000696.1 GCA_029859185.1 Gemmatimonadota bacterium | reverse complement strand
GTGTCTCGGGCACGGCGGCGACGCGGAAGACCTGACCGTATTCGGACATGCGCAGCGTCAGGAGCCCGCGCCAATAGTCCCGCATGGCCGCGCGATCCCCGCCGGGGGCGAGACCGTCCCAGAGGAAGCGGTTCGGGGCCCGTACGTTGTAGGTGTCGTCCCGGCCCTTGAACTGGATCGGGCCGCCCGCGGCCTCCACCGTGACCTCCTCGATGGGCGCCAGCCCCTTGGATCGGAGCATCTCGGTCCCGCCGTGGATCACGACCGGCCCCACCGAGGTGAAGAGCATGCCCGCGGCAAGACGCATGGCGCCGAGGTCCACGCCCTCCAGCCCGTTGTGATCCCGCAGGGCATATCGGTCGGAGAGGGCCCAATTGTCGTGGATATCCAGATAGGAGATCCCGTTCGTGGTCCGCGGCTCGTCGTCGTACCGGTTGGCGAGCGCGCGCATGGCGGCCTCCCGAGCGGAACCGTTGCCGCCCGCCCAGCCGCGCTCGCTGACGTCGAACGGGCTGCCCGTGAACGCGTCGCGCGCCGCGTCCTGGAAGAAGGTGATCGGGGCGTCGGCCTTGTACCAGCTCCAGTCGGGGTTCGCGCGCACGTCGGGATCGCTCGGGGCGATCCACGGCTCCCCATAGATGATGAGGTCGTGCGGCAGTTCCCGCCTCACCCGGAGGAGCGTTTGCTTGTCGATCTGTCCGGCGAGGTCGATGCGGAAGCCGTCCACCCCCAGCGCCTCCACCCAGTGGCGGAGCTGGTCCACGATCCAGCGCTGCACCATGGGGCGATCCTCGGACTTCACTTCGTTCCCGAACGGGCCGATGTGCTCGAGCTGCTCGTTTGTGCGGTAGTAGTAGGGCAGATCCAGGACGTTGAAGTTCAGCAGCAGGTGCCGATCGTCCATGTTCTCGCCGGTGTGGTTCGGCACGACGTCGACGATGACGGCGATGCCCCGCTCGTGGAACGCGCGGACCAGCGAGCGGAACTGCTCCCGTTCCGCCCCCGGCTCGGCGTCACGCGACCGGAACCGGCTCTCGACGGCAAACGCGTGGGTGGTGCGGTACCCCCACTGATAGTTCTCCCGGTCGATCGCCATCGCCCGCGCAAAGGAGTCGTTGGCGAACGCGGCCTGCCATTCGGCGTCGGGATAGTGGAGGTACTCCTGCACCGGCATGAGATGAATCACGTTCACGCCGAGGTCTACGAGGTAGTCGAACCCGATGGGTACGCCGTGCGCGTTCACGAGGCCCGTCCGCGCCATGGCGAGCAGCGTACCCGCTTCGGCATCACCCACGGGGAGGAGGTCGGTGAAGTCCTGGACGTGCACCTCGTAGGCAACCACCGCTGCCATCGGCGGCCGTCCGCCGGCCACGGGCGGCGGTGGTAGGCCGTCGCGCCAGACGCGGGACCTGCCCAGGGCGTCGTCGTTCACCAGGGCGTAGGGATCCGACACATGGACCGGGTGGGTCTCGTAGAAGAAGTTGCCGGGGTCGTCCGGCCCGTGGACCGTGAAGTCGTACCAGGTGCCGTGGAGATTCCCGGCCTCGGTCGCTTCCCACACGCCGTCCGCGTCCCGGACCATCTCGACGACGCGCAGGGCCGCGTCCGGCGCATCGTTACGGCCACGATAGAGATGCAGCCGCACGGCGTGCGCACGAGGAGCGAAGACGCGGAACACGGTCGTGGCGCCGTCCGCCGCGATCACGGCGCCCAGCGGCTTCGTCGAGTAGAGGTTGCGGAAAAGGGGATCCCGACGGACGAGCGCCCGGAGGCCGAGCCCGGGGATCTCGAGGTAGTGCACGCGCAGCGGATCCAGCGCGGTCCCCGGGATCACGAGGGACTCCGACGCAGTGTTGGGCAGCACCGCCGCGATCGGGATATCGCCGCCCCGACCGTCGGTCAGCCGATAGGCCGCGCTCACGGAGGGTCGCTCGACTCCGGTGAGGGTGAACCGGATCGCGGTCGAACCGTAGACCTCGGCCCGTAGGCGTGGTGCCGGTGTCTCCGGCTGGGCGGCCGCCCCGCGGGCCGCCAGCAGGCCGGCACCGAGCACGACCCCGCTCCGACGCGTGCGACGCAGTGCGCTCATGAGCCGGGGGCTCACCGCCGCTCGCCCAGGAGCACGAGACCGAAGGGGGTCGTGAGCGAGATCGCACCG
>JAOUDR010000695.1 GCA_029859185.1 Gemmatimonadota bacterium | reverse complement strand
GACCACGAGACCCTCGGAGGCTAGATCGTAGCTGGCACGAGCCACCTCGTAGGCTTCGTACGCCTGGACGACGTCGCGCTGGAGGCCGAGCTCGGTGTCGAGTCGCGTGGCCCGGGCGACGTCGCGCACCGTCCGCGCCCGCGATAGGGCGATCTCCCGCTGCCCGTTGTTCCAGATGGGCAGCGAGAGCGTCAGGCCGAAGGACGACCGGCTCGTCGCGTTTGGGAAGAACGCGTCGTCGAACGCCGATATCTGGCCGCTCAGCGTGATCGTCGGCAGGTACAGCGACCACGCGGACCGGAAGCCCGCTTCCTGCGCCTGCTGGTCCGCACGCGCCGCCAGGACCGTGGGGGCCTCGCTCAAGGCCTGCTGGACCGCGTCGGCCGCACTGAACGACAGCACGGGCGGTCCGCCGGGATCGAGTTGCGCGGCCCCCACCGGCGTCGCGAGGCCAATGCGGCGCCCCAGCTGGAGCCGAGCGACCCGCACCGCCGATTCCTGCCGCAGCAACTCCACCCGCGCCCGGGTTAGTTCGAGCAGGAGCTGGAGCGAGTCGGTTTGCACGGCCGCACCCGTGAGAACACGGGCGCGCGCCACCGCGAGCTGCTCATCGGCGCGTCGCACCCGTTCCGCCGACACGCGCGCCAATTCCTGTTGTGCGAGCACGTCGTAGTAATCCGACTCGATGAAGAGCGCCGTCCGGTACCGGGACTCGAGCTCCGTCGCCTCGGCCCGGTTGAACTCGGCGCTGCGCCGCTGCAGATCGAACAGCTTTCCGCCGCCACGGAAGATGTCGTACGAGCCACTGAGCTGGGCGGACACGACGCGGGTCGCCAGCTGTCCGGTCCCGATGTTGAAGATCTCGCGGGAGTACCACTGTCCGCCCATCTGCGCGGAGATGGACGGGATGATGAACGTGAGCATGGCTGCGGTCCGCTGCCACCCCGCGTCCCGGACCTGCCCGAGTGCCGCCACGTATCCCGGATCGAGATGCGTTCCCCGCTCGAGCGCCTCGATGAGTGTGACCGTGGGGAGGGAGTCCTGGGCGGTCGCAGGCGGTCGCAGGCGGTCGAAGGCGGTCTGGGCGGACAAGGCGGACGAGGCGGTCAAGGCGGTCAAGGCGGTACCGATGATGGTCCACGATCGGCGACTTCCGTAGCGGTCCGCCCCGTCCCTCGTGCCCCTCGTGCTCGTCACGATGCCTCCACCGGCGTCAACGCCTCGTGCCGCCGGGTGAGGCGCTGTTGGAGTGCGTCGAGCAGGATGTAGGCGACGGGCACGACGAACAGCGTCAGGATCGTGGAGAACACCAGGCCGCCGACGATGGCATAGCCGAGTGGGCGGCGGCTGATCGAACCGGCGCCGAGGCCGAGCGCGATGGGGAGCGTCGCGAACACGGTCGCAACCGACGTCATGAGAATCGGTCGCAGGCGGATCCGGCCCGCTTCGAGCACGGCCTCCAGGGTCGTCATCCCCCGCCGTTTCAGCTGGTTCGCGTACTCGACGAGCAGGATCGAGTTCTTGGTCACCAGGCCGATCAGCAGGATCATCCCGATCTGGCTGTAGAGGTTGAGCGTCGAGCCCACCACGAGCAGGGTCACCAGCGCTCCAGTGACGGCCAGCGGCACCGAAAGCAGGACCGTGAAGGGATGCACGACAGATTCGAACTGCGCGGCCAGCACCAGATAGACGGCCACCAGGGCAAGGACGAAGGCGAAGTAGAGCGCGTTGCCGCTCTCCTCGAGCTCCCGCGACTCGCCGGCGAGCGCCGTGGAGCTGCCGCGTGGCAGGACCTCCCGTGCCAGCGCGTCGAGCGAATCGATCGCCTCGCCCAGCGTGAACCCCGGCGCCAGGCTTGCGGTCAGGTTGGCGGAGCGCACCCGGCTGAAGTGGTTCACCTGCCGCGGGCCCACGCCCTCCTCCACCCGCGCGAGCGAAGCGAAGTTGACCAACGAGTTGTCCCGGCCGCGGAGGTAGATATCGCGGATGGCCGACGGCGTGGCCCGCTCGGTTGAGTCGAGCTGGACGATCACGTCGTAGAGCTTGTTGTCACGGGTGAACGTGCTCACCCGCTGTCCGCCCAGGAGGGCCTGGAGCGCGTTGGCCACGTCGCGGATGGGAACGCCGAGGTCTTCGGCGCGCTCACGGTCGTACTCCACGGTCAATTCCGG
>JAOUDR010000087.1 GCA_029859185.1 Gemmatimonadota bacterium | reverse complement strand
GAGCACACTCGGCACCCAGCAGGAACCCGCGCAGGGTGAAGAGGTGGTAGTTCTCGCCCTCGTGCCACATCCCGCCGGCATCCACCCCACCGAGGAGCCGCCGCAAGTTCGCTGCGCCGGCCTCCCGCACGTGCGCGTCCTTCACCACCATTCCCGCAGCGAGCAGCGCCGCGGCGTTCCAGACCTGCCGGTTCGACCAACCCTCGTCGAACGACGCCACGAGTTCCGCCGACTCGGCGAGCATCCCGACGACGAGGCGTCGATCGGGATCGCCGAGCACTTCCGGGTGTGACGCGTCGAGGAGTGCCGTCGCGACCGACAGTTGCAGCAGCCAGATGGACTCGAGGTAGGTCGAGAAGAACAGCCGTGTCGGCCCGAGCACGTTGTCTTCGTCGGGGTAGTCACGGTACCGCTCAGCGTACAATCGCAGGATCCCCGCGGCGCGCGCGCTCAGCCCGGGATCACCGAGCGCCCCGAGCAGCGCCAGGTGAATGGCACGCTCGCTCAGCCAGATGTGATAGCGCGTGATCCAGGCCCGATGGTGCCGCGGACCCGAAAGCACGCGGCCGCAGCGACCACAGCGGTGCAAGAACGGCGCGTCCGGATCGAACAGCAGCCGGCTTCCGTCAGCGGGACACACACCACCATCGCGCGAGAGCAGGGCTTTCTCCGTGGGGAGAACCGGGGTCTCGGACGCGAGGCCACCGAGGAGTCGTGTGAGACGCCCCGCGAGGTCGGACAGGGTCCGCGAGGCGCGGACGGCCGCCGTCCGAGCGTCGAGCTCACGGTCCAGCGTCAGGAGCATCCTCATCCCACGTGGTGACGCCCTGGAGATCAATCCCTGCTTCGAGGAACACCGCCTGCACAGCGGTCACCGCCCGCACGATCGTCACCCGACGCTCGGGCGGGGCGAGGATCAGGATACACCCCCCCGCACCCGCCCCGGCCGCCTTTACTCCCCACGCGCCGGCCGCGCGCGCGGCCGCCTCGACCGTCCGAACGGCGGGCGTCGCGATGGTGGCATCGAGCCGCTGCTGCTCGATCCAGTTGGCGTCCACGACCGCCGCAAGGCGGCGCCAGTCCCCCGCTCCGATCGCCGCCGCCGCCGCGGTGCCCAGATCGCGAATCGCGCGCAGCGCATCCACGACGTCCGACCGCCCCTCGGCATACGCCGTCCAGACCCGTTGATGCGTCTGCGCCGAGAAATGGGACTGCCCGGTGTAGGCAATCACGAGCACGCTGGCCAAGTCGGCCAATGCCTGCGGGTCGAGCGCGATGGCGGAAGCAACGACCCCCTTTTCCGAAAACGTGAGGGAGTGGACGCCTCCCAGCGCCGCGGCGTACTGATCCTGACGACCGCCATCGAGACGCAGCTCAGCGGTCTCGAGGTGAAATCCGAGTTCCGCCAACTCGTGCGGATCAAAGGCCTCCCGTCGCAAGCGGGCGAGCGCCGCCACGAGCGCAACGTCCAGCGCTCCGGATGCGCCAAGACCGGAGCCGGCGGGCACGTCCGACCGCGTCAGCAGCTCCAGTCCACCGGTGACGGGCAGCATGTTCACGGCGGCCTTGTGCAGATCGAGCCTGCCGTCATAGGTGAGCTCGGAAGGGCGACGGGCAACGACGCGCTGTGCGAGGTCCTCTGCCACGAGGCGGATACCCCCACCACCCTGGATCGCATCCACATGGACGTAGCGATCGATCGCGGCGTTCGTGACCACACCGCCCTCCGCGTCGGCGAAGACCGGCACGTCCGACCATCCGCCCGCGAAGTCCACGCGGACGGGGGCGCGGGCGCACGCTCGTCTCGGAGCATCCTGCCGCACTATTGCGCTCCTCGATCGGCCGACACGATGTGCCAGTCCGCGATGCCCGCCAGCTCGCCCCGCAAGTCCATGCGCACTCCCGCGATCCGCCGTGATGCGCCCTGCACACCCCGCGCGTGGTAGAGCCAGGCGGTGGGCTCGTCCCGGACGATCAGCGCCTGCACGTCACGCCAAGCCTGCGCCAGTTCCCGCTCCACCGTCGCGCGTTGGACCAGGTCCAGCGCCGCCCGTAGCTCCGGCGTCGCGTACCCGGCGTAGGCGAGGGGTCCCTCCCCGCCGTACAGCGCCGCCACGTGTCCGAGCGAGAAGGCGCCAGGGATACCGGTGACGAGCGCGTCGAAGTCGCGCGCGGATCCCTGCGCCATCGCGAGGAACGTCGCCAGCTCGACCCGGCGGATGCGCGCCTGGACCCCGATCGCGCGCCACTGCGCTTCGAGCATCTGCTCGAGGGCAAGATCCCCGCTCCCAACCGTCAACAGGTCGAACGTCAGACCGCGACGTCCGTCGGGACCCACCGCCCACCCGGCCGCATCCAGTAGCGCCATGGCCTCCGCGGGCGCGTACGTCACCGCGTCCGTGGCCACGTACCATGGGTGATCCGGGTGCACCGGACCCCCTGCCGGCGTTCCAAACCCGTATAGATAACCGTCGACGATCCGTTGCCGGTCAATGGCCCGGGAGAGCGCGCGACGCACCCGGGCATCGGCGAACGGCGGACGGCGCAGGTTGAAGACCACACCGTACGTCAGCGCGATCGGATAGTCCACGACCCGGAGGCTCGGATTGTCGCGCACGAACTCGGCATGGGCGGGGCTGATCCCGGCAAAGTCCAGCTCGCCCGACGTCAGCGCGGCGAGCTTCGTGGCCGGCTCGTCCACCACGACGACAACGAGCCCCTCGATGCCGGGTCTGCCGAGGGCGGCGGGGAAGCCCTCGTGGCGCCGGAACTCCCAGCGCTGATTCGGGCGATAAGCAACGAACTCGAACGGTCCGTTACCGACCGGTGCCCGATTGAACGGTGCATCCCGCAGGCGTTCCGGCGCGAGATCCGCGAGCAGGTGCGACGGGAGGAGCGCGAGGTCGGTGAGCACATCCGGGAACACCGGTTGCGCGCCATCAAACCGCAAGTCCACCGTGAACGAGTCGATCGCCGTCACGGAGACGAGTCGGCGCAGGTCGCCCGCCCGGGGGTACGCGACCGCCGGATCGCGCGCGCGCTCGAGCGTCCACACGACGTCGGCCGCCGTGGTCGGCACGCCGTCGTGCCAGCGGACGTCCCGCCGCAGCGAGAGGCGCAACCCCGTGCGGGCCTGGCGCCACTCCCATGTGGCGAGGCGCGGCACCGGCTGGAGCGCGCTGTCGAGGCCCGCGAGCGTCATGAACAGCACGTGGTTCTGCACCTGCTTGGCCAACGGGTGGACCGCCACCAGTGGATTGATGGACTGCAGGTCGGCGCCCGAGGCCAGGAGGACCGTCGGCCGATCGGGATCGCGCGCCCGGCAACCCCCCAACACGAGTCCAACAGCGGCAACGCTTGACGCTGCCCCCAGCCATCGCACAGGCTTCTTCCTCATGTGGCGGCGCGTCGTGGTCCGGCTCCTCTCGGGAATCGCTCTCGTGCTTGCGGTCGTGACTGTCGCGTTCGTGCTGTTGCAGCTCGCGCCGGGCGATCCCGCGCGGTTCTGGGTGGGTCCGGCCGCAACCCAGGACGACCTCGAGACCGCCCGACGAGCCCTCGGCCTCGACCGCCCACTGCTCACCCGGTACCTGGCGTGGGTCACCGGCTTCGTGCGCGGCGACTGGGGATCCAGCCTTGCCCAACACCGGCCCGTCCGCGAGGTCCTTGGCGCGGCCCTCCCCGCCACGCTGCTCCTCTCGGGCACCTCCCTGCTCGTTACCTACCTGGGAGGGATAATCGTTGGATTGGTGCAGGCGGTAAAGCGGGCACGGCCGGTGGATACCCTGCTCACCATCGTGACCGTCGTGGTGTACGGCCTTCCGGCGTACTGGGTCGCCCTGGTGCTCGTCCTCGTGTTTGCGTACGCCGCCGCCCGGCTGGGCTGGCCTGCCTGGCTGCAATTCCCAGCAATGGGCGTGCAGAGCCTCGACGCCGATTTCCTCTCACCGGGTGCCCGGCTGCTGGACCGGCTCGAGCACCTCGCCCTGCCGCTGGTGACCCTGGGCGCGCTTGGGGTGGCGGGCACCGCCCGCTTTGTGCGCGGCGCCGCGCTCGACGTCCTCACGCTCGACTTCGTACGGGCCGCGCGCGCGCGGGGCATCTCCGGCCGACGCGTGCTCACGCGCCACGTGCTGCGCAACGCGTTGCTCCCCGTGATCACGCTGCTCGGCCTGGCACTTCCGGCGCTGTTCTCCGGCACCGTGTTCGTCGAAGTGATCTTCGCCTGGCCGGGTATGGGGCGGGAGCTCGTCGGGGCAGTCGCCGCTCGCGACTACCCGGTGGTCCTCGCGGCAACCGCGGTGTTCGGCACGCTGGTCGTCACGGGGAATCTCCTGGCCGACCTCCTCTATGCGGTAGCGGATCCGCGGATGCGGGCGGGGCGCGAGGGGCGCGAGGGGCGCGTGAGGGCGCGTGGGGGCGCGTGGGGGCGTGGGGCGCAGCACGAGCAGGAGGGACCGTGAGGGACCTGCGCATCGTGGTGGGGACGGTGGTGCTGGCCGGATTGGCGTTCGTGGCAATTGCGGCGCCGTGGCTCTCCCCATTCGATCCCCTGGCGCAGGGCGACCTCGTCCGTACGCGGCTGCTCGCGCCCCTCACGCCCGGTCCTGAGGGAGGGCTCCGCTGGCTGGGGACCGATCAACTCGGGCGCGACGTGCTGAGCCGCCTCCTCTATGGCGCCCGGATTTCCCTGCTCGTGGGATTCCTCGCCGCACTGCTGTCCGCGGCCATCGGTACGGGGCTGGGCGCCCTGGCGGCACTCGGGCGATCGTGGGTGGACCGGAGCGTGATGGCCCTGACGGACGCGGCACTCGCGCTGCCACGCCTCGTGCTGCTCCTCGCGCTCGTCGCCCTGTTCCAGCCCAACACGGCCATCATCATCCTCGTCCTGGCGCTCACGGGCTGGATGCCGGTCGCGCGGCTCGCCCGGGCCGAGCTGCGCGGCGTGCTCGCCCGACCCTACGCCGCCGCGGCACGCGCCACCGGGGTCGGCCGGTTCCGGCTCCTGGCGCGGCATCTCCTCCCCAACGCGCTCACGCCAATGCTCGTCGCGACGGCGCTGGGCGTTGGCAACGCCATCACCCTCGAGGCCGGCCTCGCCTTTCTCGGACTCGGCGTCCCCGCCCCGGCACCGTCGTGGGGGAACATGATCGCCACTGGACGGGACGCCCTCGTGCAAGCGCCCTGGGTCGCGACCATCCCGGGCATGGCGGTTGCCTTGGCGGTGGTGGGATGCAACCTGCTGGCGGACGGAGTGCGGGATCAGATGGATCCGCGGACGGCGCGATAGGCGGTCGAAGGCGGTCACGGGCGGTCGAAGGCGGTCACGGGCGGTAGCGCCGCTTCTCCCGCTTCTCCCGCTTCTCCCACTTCTCCCACTTTCTCCCACTTTCTCCCACTTCTCCCCGACCTACACCTCCACCACCACCGTCACGACCTCCCGCGCCTCTGCGGTGAACGCCACGCTCCGACGATCGGGCGAGAGCGGCAGTTCCGCTTCGACGGTCTCGTCGAGTCTGGCACGGTAGGCGCGCGTGATCGGGATGGGCCAGGTCCACGTCCCCTGGCGCTGGCGCCGGGTGAGGTTCACACACCGGGCCACGGTGCCCTCGCCCTCGTCGCGCGGCTTGAGCGCGCGGAATGAGAGACCCTGACCGTCGAGGCGCGGACCCGAGACGGTCATCGGGATCGCCATGCCGGCGCGATACATCGCTCCCGCAAGCGGCGCGTGGAACTCGTCGCTGAGTGCCTCGATCGCGTCCCACACTGCCCCGGGGGACCGCTGCTCCACCGCCAGGGGCGCGAGCGCGAGCTCAGCGCGGAACGAACCGAGTCCTTGCGCACCGGGGGTGGCGGCGGGCCAGGCGGCATGACCCGGCCGCGCAGGCAGATCCCCGCGCGACAACTCACCGACGGCCCGCAGCAGGGTGACCGCGACCGCGCCATCCGGCAGGATCTCGTATTCGTGCAGCCCGCGCGCAAAGATCGTCCAGCCTCCCGCGCTCACCCAGCGGTGCATCGGCGCCGTTGCAACGGGGTGTTCACTCGGGAAGCCACTCGCATCGACCTGCACGCGCGTCCGGGTCTCGGCACCGAACATCATGTCGGCACATGCTGCCCCCGCCGTCCCAACGGGGAGGTGGAGGCGCACCCGGTGGTTGCCCGCGCGGTTCTCTCCCTCGATCGAGAGCCGCACGAGCGGGGAGCCCGCGTCAACGCGCGCGTAGAGGGTCCCGCGCACGCGACTCCCGATCGCGAACGGGCGGGCGACCGCGGCAGTGAGCGGACCACGCCAGATCGCGCGGGCGACACCCCAACGGGCGCGGACTGGCCGGTCACCGCGCACCGGCTGGATGGTGTACGTGTCACCTCGGTCGCGCGCGCTCGTGAGCAGCGGGGCCAGATCACGAGCGGGCCGCTTGGTCCGGACCGCAAACCCACGGGCATGCGGCCGCACGTCGCCCCATGCGGCCTGCAGTACGCGCCCGCGAACCATCACCGCCGCGGGCGGTGATCCCGCCGACACCGCACCCTCGCCAAGGTCGAGCCGCGCGAGCCCGAACGGCGGGACGTCCGGCGCCCGCACGGCCACGCGGACCGCCCAGACACGATCCTGTTCCGGATAGTCACGCGGGCTGTCGAGGCGCTCGCATGCCTCACGCACCTGGAGCACCTGCATGGGAACGGGCGTCCCGGCCCACGTCAGGTGGAAGGGCGGCAGGGGTCGCCGCTTCACGTCGCCACCGGGCTTCCCCACCACCACCCGCGACACCCCAAACGTCACGGTCGCCTCCAGCACGCCGGTGCGCGACCGCGGGCTCGGGTTCACGATCACGAGCGCCGGCTTGCGCGCATCTAACTCCCGCCGTCGGCGCACGGGGTCCTGCCCCAGGCGTGCGTCGAGCCCATCGCAGAGCAGGCCACGCGCGTCTTCCACGACCTGACGCGCCCGCACGGCCACGTCGTCGGCCACCTCGTCCGCCACCGATCCGGCGAGGATGTCATGGGACAGGTTCGCGAGATGCGTCCGCCAGACGTGGTCGAGCAGCGCGTGCGGCACCGTCCCGGCGGCGGCGAGCGCCGTCTGGGGCTCGGCCCACCGAACCAGGAGCGCCGTGCCCTCGGCGATGCGCCGCTTGAGGGCGGTGCGGGTCGCCGCGACTCCCTGGAGCGTCCACGTATAGCCGTAGGACCACCGCAGCTCGCCGGTGACGCGCCGCAGACGCGCGGCGTCGCTGCCGGCCAGGGCCCCACGCACGGCCGTGAAGTAGTCATCGAGTGTACCCACCTCGACCACGGTGTCCGGCACCATCGCCCGCAGCGCCCGCAGCGCCACCTGGAGGTCGGGTTGCAACGCGTGGTGATCCGCACCGTTCATCACGAGCAGCACCGGCACCACGGCCCGTGGCTCGAGGACCGAACCAATCGCCCGCCACCGTTCCCGCATGACGTCCCGGTTGGCGGGAAGCTCCGCACCGTACTCGTACCCTGAAGGCGGTAGATGATGGACCAGCACGTTCGAGCCGTCCGGGCCCACCCATCGGAACAGGTCGGGATCGGTCCGGTCCCGTCCGTGCCCGCGCCAGAGCACGGCGACCTCGATCCCGAAACCGCGGAGCAGCGTGGGGAGGCCGGCGGGATGTCCGAACGCATCCGGGCTGTAGCCGACCGGGAGCCACCCGCCGAGGGCGGCCGCCCGTCGCCGCCCGACCAGGAGATTCCGGACCAGCGTCTCGTCCCCGGCAAGCAATTCGTCGGCGAGCACGTACCAGGGCCCGAGCGTGATCCGGCCTGCCTCCACCAGGCGCCGCAGCCGATCCCGCTGCTCCGGCCGGACGTCGAGGTAGTCGTCGGCCAGGATCGTTTGCCCGTCGAGATGGAATCGCAGCGTGCGGTCGCGGCGCAGCCGCTCGATCACATCATCGAGCAAGGCAACGAGGCGCTGGCGGAACCGGTTCTGCGGGAGGTACCACTCCCGGTCCCAGTGAGTATGGGGAACGACGACGATGCGTCTCAGCGACGCACCTCGCGCTGCGCCTCCTCGGGGAGGAGGGAGAGGACCAGCCGGACGGGCACCGCGAACCCCAGACCCGCCGCCTCCCGCAGCCCCCGCGCATGGACCGCGACGACCTCGCCGTCCGCGTTGAACACCGGGCTCCCGCTCGATCCGCCGACCGTGAACCCATCGAACTGGATCTGGTCGTCCGTGACCTTCGAGAAGATCCCGGCGCTCATGGAGGTGCGCACGGTCCGCGTGGCATCGAGTGCCGCGGCCACACCGGCCGGGAACCCGATGAGCGCGGCCGGCTCGCCCTGACGGGCCCGCGTTCCGTTCCAGTCCACCCGGGCCACGAACGGTCCGACGTAGCGCGGGATGCGCACCACCGCGACATCGGGTCCGCCTGCCGGAGCCGCCTGCACGAACTGGGCACGATGCCCGGTGCGCTGATCGGCCATCGTGATATGGATGGAGTCCGCGGTGCGTCCTTCCGGCATGGCGACGTGCCGGTTGGTGACGAAGTACCCCGACGTGGTGATCACGAACCCCGAGCCGTCGTAGATGTCGCCACCGGCGAACACGGTCACGAGACCGACGGCTGCCTGGTTCGCCTCCGCGATCTTCGCGAGGTCGGTCCCGCGGACGGCCCGGAGCCCGGCAGCGATCGTGCTCGACCGTTCCTCCGCTTCGCGGACCGCCCGTCGCAAACTATCGAGCTGGGCGGCCGAGATTCCCCCCGCCTGCGACGTGGCCAGCACCTGGCGCAGCCGCTCCGACTCGGCCTGGGTGGCCCGTCGCAGCGAATCGGCCGCCGAGAGCTGTTGGCCCAGTTCCTGTCGAGCCCGGCCGAGCGCCGCCTCGAGGGATGCCGTCTTGGAACGCGCGTCTTCGAGCGCGACTCGGAGGCTCTCCACGACCGCCGCCGGTGCGGACCCCGCGCGCGCCTGCTCC
>JAOUDR010000694.1 GCA_029859185.1 Gemmatimonadota bacterium | reverse complement strand
GGCCGCGACGGTATCGGTGGCGACGGCACCGGGGATTCCCACGTCGTCGTCCGGGCGTGCGGCCCGCAAATCGAGCACGAGCAGGCCGGGGTCCCGCTGCACCCACTCCTCCGCAAACGCGAGCGGCGAGATCGGGATGGCCTGGATCGCGGGAGGCGAGGGGGGAGTAGCCTTCCACGCGAGTGACACCAGGACCACCCCGACCAGCGAGCCGGCCAGCGCAAACTTGACGCGGGGCGTGCGGCGCGTCGGTGCCGGCGTGAGCTCGATCATGCCGTACCGCGCCTGGAAGATCCGCTCGACCTTCTCGGCCCCGACGAACGCGAGCGCGGCCATCACGACCACACCAAGGACAACCACGGGCGCCGGGAGCCCAAGCACCGCCGGCAGCGTCGAGATACCGAGGGAGGAGGCATCGTACAGCCGTTCCAGCCAGGGGAATACGTCCACCGCCGCGGCAAACGCGAAGGTGCCGACGAAGATGCCGAGGAACGTGACGAGGCCATCGAGCCGGCCGGAGGCCGCGGACACCGCGGACGTGCCCGGGCACAGGCCACTCATGATGAAGCCGACCCCGAGCAGGAACCCGCCGATCGCCTGGGCCCACATGAACGTGGGATTGATCCACATGCGACCGAGATCCACCAGCCCCATGGCCGTGAGGGCGTACAACCCCACCATGGCGACCAGCACCGCGGTGAACATGACCTTGAACACGGTCATGTCGTAGAGATAGAACTGCGCGGCGAGCTTACGCGCGTTGGCGAAGCCGGCCCGCTCGAGCGCAAAGCCGAAGCCGAAGCCGAGCACGACCGCCGTGAGCAGGAATGTCTCCTCGGACACGAACGTCAGGGGAAAGAGCGCGCCGGTCATATCCACTGCCTCCGCACGGCGTACGCGAGCGCATACGCGCCCGCGAAGAACATCATCATGAAGACCCAGCTGCCCGTCGCGAGCATCGCCCCGCCACTCAGCGCCTGACCCGAGGTGCAGCCGCGAGCGAGCGCCGCCGCAAAGCCCATGACGATGCCGCCTCCAAACGCGAGGAGGAGGCGGTTCTTGACCGTGATGTTCGGGCCGCGCTCGACCGTGGCCTTGAACCGCCCGCCAAGCACGGCACCGAGGAAGCCGCCGAGGATGACGGCCACGACCTCGATGACCAGCCAGTTGCGGAGCGGGTTGGCGCCGTCAGCAACGTACGGACCCAGTTGGGCATTCGCCGCGGTCCATGTCGGGGCGACTTCATGCGCGGCCAGTGCGAGCGTCCGCTTGGGGAAGGCGCTCGCGCCGAGCCCCTGACCGGCGATCAGGAACGTCGCAAGCAGCACCAACCCGAGCAGCACACCGGCGACGTAGGGATTCCAGTATGGTTTTGGATTCGTCATGAGTGCGTCCGTCACTAGGTCAGAAGAGCGCGAGGCTGGCGGGCCAGCCGGCATGCTGGCCCGCGTACACGATGACCCACCGCAGCGCCAAGCCGCCCACCAGCACCAGTCCGGCGGCGAATCGGCCGGGGATCTCGCCACGTCTGAGCTCGATCCACTCGGCCACGAGCGGAGTCAGCAGCCCGACGGCCACCACCAACGTCCAGAACGCCGCCGTGTAGGGGCCGCCAAGCAGAGTGCCGGCTGCGGCTTGCGAAGCGGCGCCGCCACTGAGCAAGCCAACGAGCCAGATGGCGATGAGGAACAACTCCACCCCAATGAGCCACAGGTCCGCCCTAGCGAGCAGCCGGCGTTCCCCGGCCTCGAGGCGGTACAGGAGCATGAACGCCGCGCCGGTCGAGATGCCCGAGATGAGAAACAGCGGACCCAGAATGGCCGAGTTCCAGAGTGGACGGGCTGCGAGCGTACCGAGCAGGACACCGGTGTACACGCCGAGTGCCGCGCCCAGCACAACGGACGCGATCGCGAGCCCTTTCTCTCGCGCGGCAATCCAGCCATTTAGCCGGACGAGCCAATCGGGGGCGCGAAGCCGCTCGTGCACCCGCGCGCGCAGATCTTGTGGCGTCGTGTGCCAGGCCAGCGCGACCGTCACGGGATAGACGGCCAACAGGATCCACGAGCCCCAGGACATCGGCGATGCCAGCTGGAAGGCGAGGTAGAACCGGAACGCGTTGAGGCGGTTCTCGAGATCGAGCCAGAGGAACAGCATGCCGACCGACAACAGGATGGG
>JAOUDR010000086.1 GCA_029859185.1 Gemmatimonadota bacterium | reverse complement strand
GATCGAGTTCCACTCGTTGTCCAAGTCATTCGGCATGACGGGCTGGCGCATCGGATGGGCGGTCGGGCGTCCCGAGTTGATCGCCGCGCTCCTCAAGGTCAAGCAGTACGTGGATACGGGGCCGTTCCTCGGCATCCAGCACGCCGCGGCGGCAACGCTCGATGTGGCGGAGTCCCTGCTACCCGCGGTCCGGAACACCTTCCGGGAGCGCCGGGACGCCGGCGTGGCGGCGCTCTGCCGCATCGGTCTTACCATCGAGCCACCCAAAGCCACGATGTATCTCTGGGTCCCGCTGCCCGCCGGCATGGAATCGTGGGCGTTTGCCGAGCGACTGCTGGAAGAGGAGTACGTGGCGGTGCTGCCGGGTGCGTCGCTCGGTGCCGGTGGTGAGGGGTTCTTCCGGATCGCGCTGACCGTGAACGGCCCGCGCCTCGACGAGGCCGCTACCCGTATTGGGCGGTTGCTGCAGTGCATGGGGGCGGCGGGGTGACGCGGAACTGGCTACCGCCCGAGCCTCCGCGCACCCATCCCGGGTGGGCGATTGCAAGCGTGGTGGCGCATGCCATCGCGATTGGCGTGCTGCTGCTGGTGTCCGGCAAGGTGACGCACGACCCCACGGTGTCGTACATCGTGCTGGATCGGGCGCCCACCGGACCCATCGTCTACTACGACATGCCCTACGTGGCGGGCGGCGGCGGTGGGGAGGGTGCGGCCGTCGGCACGGGCGATGGCCGCGCGCTCGTGCCGGCTCCGCCGCCCGGGACCGAAATCGAGGGTGCCGGGCTCCCGCCCCCGTTGGTCGCGGATAGCGCCGTGGTATCGGCACCGTCGGGGGAAGGGGTGGGTACCGGTGCGGGGCGCCGGCGGCTTGGGGCCGCCCTCGGCGATGGGCGGGTCTGGGTGCGACCGTGGGACGCCATCGCCGCCGCGATCTACGGTGCGGGTGACCTGGACTCCGTGGATCCCGGCACGCACAAGGCGCGGATCGACAGCGCCATCACGGCGCGGATCATGGCGTTCCTCGACACGCTGCCGCTGGATTCGATGGCCACCGCGATGCCGCAGCCCTGGGTCACCGAGATCGGCGGCCAAAAGTGGGGCATCGATGGGTCGTGGATCTACCTCGGCAACCTGAAGCTGCCGAGTGCGATTCTCGCGCTGTTGCCGCTGCCGCAGGGGAACTACGAGCAGGCGCAGCGGGCCGCCGAGATGCAACGCGTCCGGCTCGACATCCTGCAGGCCGCGCGCCGTGCCGAAAGTGCCTCAGATTTCAAGAAGTACGTCGAAGAGACGCGCAAACGGCGCGATGCCGAGCGCGAGGCGCGCAAGAACCAGCAGACCAAACCGGATTCGATCAAAACGTAGGGGCGACCCGATCAAAACGTAGGGGCGACCCGATCAAAACGTAGGGGCGACCCGATCAAAATGTAGGGGCGACCCGACGGGTCGCCCCTACATTCCACGGCGGCGGATGCCGGCTATTTGACGCCGTGCATCAGCTTGTTGACGAGCGGTGCCGCCAGGAACAGGATCATCCCGGCCGCCATCAGCGCCCAGAAGCCGAACGTGTAGCCGCTGAGCGCCGAAACCGTGGTCATGCCGGTCTCACCGCTGACCTCGCTGGCGAAGATGCCCGACAGGTTGTTGCCAATACCCGTCGAGAGGAACCAGCCGCCCATCCCGAAACCGACAAGCCGCACCGGGGCGAGTTTCGTCACCATCGACAGCCCGATGGGCGACAAACACAGCTCACCCACGGACTGGATGACGTAGACCATCACCAGCGTCCAGAACGGGATCTTGCCGTCGACGCCGACCAGCGCGGACAGCGTGTACATCAGCAGCAGGAAGGCGAGGCCATTGAAGAGCAGGCCCAGTCCGAACTTGCGCGGGATCGACGGGTTGACGTGCTTCTTCGCCGCCCAGACCCAGATCCACGCGATCACCGGTGCGAACAAGATGATCGCCACCGAGTTGATGCTCTGGAACCACGCAGTGGGCCAGATCCAGCTCCCGAAGTCCCGGCGCACGATCTCGTCGGCGAGGAACGTGAACGAACTGCCCGCCTGCTCGAAGAACATCCAGAACATGACGTTGAAGACGAAGATCAACAGCATGGCGATGGTCTTGTCCCGCGCGACCTTACCTTCCCGGATCCCCTCGATCATCAGCACGACGGCCAGGAGGACGAACATCACCGTGAGCACCGTCTGCAGGACGTTGGCGCCCACGGCGAGCAGGAAGTAGACGACGGGAATCAGGAGCACTCCGCCCCCGATCACGTACGCGATCCGTGCCAAGCCTTGGGCGTCGGCGGGGGGCGCCCCGATCCCCTGCAGCTGTCGCCGCCCGAAGTAGAACCAGACCAGGCTCACCAGCATCCCGACGCCGGCCGCCATGAAGACGAACTTGTAGGCCGGCGTGTCCGGGCTGCCGAACACGGTCTGCGCCAGCCAGCCCGTCAGGAGCGGCGCCACGAAGGCGCCGGCATTGATCCCCATATAGAAGATGGTGAAGCCGCTGTCCCGTCGTTCATCTTCCGTGGTGTAGAGCTGACCGACCATGGTCGAGATGTTCGGCTTGAACAGTCCGTTCCCGGTGATGATGGTTGCGAGGCCGAGCTTGAAGATCAGCGCGCTCGGCAGCGTGATCATGAAGAGTCCCGCGGCCATGAAGACGGCGCCCACGAGGATCGAGCGCTGGTACCCGAGGACCTTGTCGGCGATGTAGCCGCCGAGGATCGCCGCCGCGTACACCAGCGCGAGGTACGATCCGTAGGTCAGGTTGGCGTCGGCCTGACCGGTGGCCGAACCACCGTGGAACTGCGCGACGATGTACAGCACCAGCGCCCAGCGAATGCCGTAGAAGGCGAAGCGCTCCCAGAACTCGGACATGAACAGCATCCAGAGGGGACTGGGGTGGCCCAACACGTCCTTGAATTGTCGACTCGGGGAACTTGCGGCAGGCTGGTCGGCGGGACTGCCCATACGCGCTCCAGGAAGAGTGGGTTCTGGATTGAGGGTCCGACGGATCCCGCGACCGATTCAAGGAGGCGTCGCGGCCCGCAAGAAGTTACAGTCGACTACCGGTTCGTCAAACGACGGCGTTTGACGGTCTGTGCGGTCGGGTGCCCCGCCAGCCTACCTAGGAGGCATGGCTGACCGACCGGCTGGAGCCGCTTGTCCCTCCTGCCGCGAGCCGTGCGAGGCTCTCGTCCCGCCCCACCGCCGCGAGCAATTCGTTCACCGGCTCGGACACCGTCTCCCCGGTGAGGGCGACGCGCACGGGCTGCATCACGGCGCCCAACCCCACGCCCATGCCCTCCGCGAGCGCGCGCAACGCGGCGTCCAGGGTCGGCGGCTCCCACGCGTCGGTCGGCAGCGCGGCCAGGCGGTCGTGCACCGCCGCAAGCGCCGCGCGGAACGCTGCTGGATCCCTGGCGATCAGCTTCCCCGCCTTGGGGTCGTCCTGCACGACGTGCCGCGCGTCGAGCCGCACGGCCACGCGCTTCGCCAGCTCGAGCGTCGTGCGGCAGCGGCTGCGGATGGATTCGATTGCACGAAGCACGCGGTCGGACGGCAACGCGCCGAGGTCCACGCCCAGGTCCTCGAGCGGGGTGGTGATGATGGGCAGCAGATCGGGCACCACCATGTGGCCCATGTACTGGCCGTTCATCCACTCGAGCTTGGTCATGTCGAATACGGCGCTGGTCTTCTGCACGCGCTCGATCGAGAACGCCGCCACGAGGTCGTCGAGCGCGAAGAACAGCTCGCGGTCGTCACCCGGATTCCAGCCCAGCAGCGCCAGGAAGTTGCGCATCGCCGCGGGCAGGATGCCCATCGCGTCGTAGTCGCCCACCGCCGTCGCGCCGTGCCGCTTGGAGAGTTTCTTCCCGTCCGGCCCGTGCAGCATGGGCAGGTGGGCGAAGGTCGGCGGCGTGGCGCCGAGGGCCTCGTAGACCGCGATCTGCTTGGGGGTGTTCGACACGTGGTCTTCGCCGCGCATCACGTGCGTGATCTGCATGTCGATGTCGTCACACACCACGCTGAAGTTGTAGGTGGGCGTGCGATCCGACCGGAGGATCACCCAGTCGGCGATGTCGGGCCCCTGGAACTGGATGTCGCCGTACACCGCGTCACGCCAGGCGAGCGTGCCGGGGGGCATGCGGAAGCGGACCGCACCGTCGTGCTCGTACGCCGTGCCCGCCGCCAGCAGCTGCTGGGCCAGCTCCTGGTGCCGCGCCAGCCGCGCACCCTGGAACACGACCTCCTCGTCCCAGTCGAGCCCCAGCCACGTGAGCCCGTCCAGGATGACCTGGGTGTGCGCGTCGGACGACCGCTCGCGGTCGGTGTCTTCGATGCGCAGCAGGAACGTCCCGCCGAGCTTGCGGGCAAACAGCCAGTTGAACAGTGCGGTGCGCGCACCGCCCACGTGGAGGTAGCCGGTGGGCGACGGGGCAAACCGCACGCGTGGAGGGGTCGTGGTCATATCGGTCGTGGTTCCTGCATCCGGGGACGGGCGAGCGCGCCTAACGGTCGCCGACGGCAGGTGTCGGGTCAACCCTGGTCATCGCAGCCGGAGGTCGGCGAGAATGGGGGCGTGGTCGGACGCCAGCGTGGGACCCAGCCACGAGCGCACGACGATCCAGGCGTCGTCGGCCAGGATGTGGTCGATCCGTGCCCGGATCCAGCCGTTGAGTCGCGTGCCGCCGAGCCCCACGCCGACCTGGCTGAACGCGTTCTGCCAGTCGCCCCAATGGGACCGGTACATCGGACTCTCGGGCGGCGAGTTGAAGTCGCCGAGCACCAGGCGCGGTCCGGCCAGCGTATCGACCCACTGGCGGGCGAAGCGGTGCTCGAGCGTGCGGATTGCCGACTTGCCCTCGAGCATCGGTGCCCCTTCGTCGATCCGCCCGGACCGGATGGCCTCGAGGCCCTTACGCGGCGTGTCGAGGTGGAGGTTGGTGAGCTGAATCTCCCGTCCCTCCACGTCGAGCCGGTACGTCACGACGAGGCCGGCGCCGCCCGCGGCGCGCACGGCGTCCCGATCCATCTGCGACACCGCGAGGATCGGGAACCGGCTGACGAGGCAGGCCCCGCCCCGCGCATCGGTGTGCCACCCTTCCAGCGTCGCCATGCGCCGGGCGATCTCGCCGCGGCACTCCTGCAGCGCGGCCACGTCAACCTCGAGCGCCTCGAGCACGCCGGCGGGTGCCCAGGCCAAGCCCCGCTCACCCTCGGTGTTGAAGCTCATGACGCGGATGTCCCGTACGGGGTCAGGTGCGACGAAAACGCGTCGCCATCCCGTGTGCAGTCCAATGATCGGGCCGGCCACGACGAGCGTGGCGAGCAGCAACGGTGCGAGCAGCGGTCGATCCACCACCACTGCGGCGGGGAGCAGGAACACGAGAGGCAGCGCGAGAACCCAGCGTGGTCCGAAGAGCAGCACGGTGGCGAGCCACCAGCGGTCGGCGAGGAGCCAGATGGCGCCGACCGCCACGGCCACGATGACGAGATAGGCGGCGGTGGCGACCCACAGGAACCGTGGGATCGTCCGAAGTGCCGCTGGGTGGGCCAGGCGAGCCACCCACGCGCCCACGCGCCGGACGCGGAAGGGGTCCACGGCGGCGCCGCACGCCGGGCAGCGCGCGCCCGCCCAGAACCTGCCCCGGGCCAGGCGGACGCGATGGGTGTGCGCGGCGCACCATACCACGACGTCGGCTGGGCGGGCCGCGTTCCAGAACCGAAGAACCGAGTTCACCATTGGGGGGAGAGCACGGAGAGGGGGGGATTCGAACCCCCGATAGGGTTTTAGACCCTATAACGGTTTAGCAAACCGGCGCCTTCAGCCACTCGGCCACCTCTCCTACGGCGGGCCGGCGGGCGGGCCGACGGGCGGCTCACCTCCGCCCATCGGCCCGCCGGTCCCACCGGACCGCCGGTAATGTCGCCCGGCCCGGCACGTTAGACAACCCGGGACGCGGTCAGGATGGGGTCGTGGCGGCTGCTTCGCCCCTGGCTTCTAGCCGATCCGCGCCCCGTTTCCTATTGTAGTAGCGGCGGGAGGCACACCCCGAGGGCCGGATGCCCGATAGCTTGGAACGCCTCAAGGCAGCCTTGGCGGATCGCTACACGCTCCAGCGCGAGCTGGGGCGCGGCGGCATGGCCACGGTCTATCTCGCCGAGGACCTGAAACACCACCGCCCGGTCGCCCTCAAGGTCCTGAAGCCCGAGCTTGCCGCAGCACTCGGCCCTGACCGGTTCCTGCGTGAGATCGAGCTGTCCGCCCGGCTCACGCATCCCCACATCCTGCCGCTGCACGATTCCGGGAACGCCGACGGGTTCCTGTACTACGTGATGCCGTACGTGGAAGGCGAGTCTCTCCGCGATCGGCTCACCCGCGAGAAGCAGCTCCCGCTTGATGACGCCCTCCAGATCAGCCGAGAGGTCGCCGATGCGCTGAGCTACGCGCACAGCCACGGCGTGATTCATCGGGACATCAAGCCGGAGAACATTCTCCTCCAAAGCGGGCACGCGGTCGTCGCGGACTTCGGGATCGCGCGGGCCATCGATCAGGCGGGCGGGGAGAAGCTCACGGGGACAGGGATCGCGCTCGGCACCCCGGCGTACATGAGCCCGGAGCAGGCTGCCGGGAGCAAGGACCTCGACGGCCGGTCGGATCTCTATGCGCTCGGCTGCGTCTTGTATGAGATGCTGGCGGGGCACCCACCCTTTGTGGGGGCGTCGGTCGAGAGTCTGATCCAGCAGCATCTCGTGGCGGAGCCGCCCAACATCACCGGCATCAGGCCCGCGGTGCCGGCGCACGTCGCGGCGACGATCGAGCGGGCGCTCTCGAAGACCCCGGCCGACCGCTTCAACCCGGTGGCCCTGTTCGCCGAGGCGCTCGGCCCGCGGGCGTCGGGGGTGGCAACGCAGGCACCGTCCATCGCAGCCGGTGCGGCGGACCGGTGGCCGCGGAAACGGATTGCGCTGCTTGGGATGGCCGCGGTAGCGATCGTTGCTGGAACGCTCGGCATGCGCCGGTTGCTGCAGCCGGGGTCGGCGCATACGGGGCCGCCGCGCACGACGATCGCGGTCCTCCCGTTCGAGAATCTCACGTCCGAGGAGTCGTGGGCCTTCTTCACGAGCGGGCTCCACGACGAGTTGCTCACCCAACTGTCCAAGGTCGCGACACTCACGGTCATTGGGCGAACGTCGGTCCTCGCCTATGAGGGGACGACGAAGCGGCTGCGCGAGATCGGGCAGGAGCTGGCGGTCGGGAGCATCGTGGAAGCGAGCGTGCAAGTCGTTGGGAACCGACTGCACCTCAACGTACAGCTGATCGATCCAGCTACTGAGGCCCACCTCTGGGCGGACACCTACGACCGGACGGTGGACGACGTCTTCGCCGTCCAGGCGGACGTGGCCCGGCGGGTGGCGGCCGCCCTCGAGGCGACGTTGACGCCGCGTGAGGAGCAGCAGATCGAAGCGCGGCCGACAGAGAATCTGGCGGCGTACGAGTACTATCTGCGCGCCAGGGTCGAACACGACTTTGACACGTCAGTCGTGCTGCTGCAGCGAGCGGTCGAGCTCGATCCCACGTTCGCGGCAGCCTGGGCTGCCCTGGCGGATTGGTGGATGGAGTGGACGTTCGCTCGCGGGCACCCGGAACTGCGCGATAAGGCTATCGATGCCCTCGATCGGGCGACACAGCTAGCGCCCGACGGGTTCGAGACACACATGGCGCGCGCAGGGTACCACTTCATCTTAACACAGAATCTCGATCGCGCGTTGGAGCACGTGGAGGCGGCAAGGCGGCTCGGACCCAGCGACGTCAATGTGCCCATACTGGAAGGCTCGATCCACTGGTTCACGGGCAGGTGGGATCGCTCGCTGGCCACCTTCGAGCGGGCGGCCTCGCTCGACCCGCTGAGTGGCATCGTGGCGTGCAAGCTGGGGCAGACCCACCAGTTGCTCGGAGACCCCGGCGAGGCCGAGCGCTTCTTCGACCGCGCGATCGCCCTTGGGGCCTCCGGCGGGATCGGTGTTACCGCGACACAGTGCGGCGGCTCCTTCGTCTACAACCGGAAGTTCAACCTCTTGGTGAACGTCGGTGATACGGGCAGGGCACGCGAGTTCGCAGAGCAGCATCCAGACCTGTCCGGACCGTGGTTGGCGCAGCTTGCGTATCTGGGGCGCGACTACGAGCAGGCCCTCCGTCGCTACGAGGCGCTGGGTGCCGGGGGGGGGAATACGTACAGGGCGATGCACGAGCTGGATCGGGTTCGCGCCATCGCGCAGTCGCTGGCGCCGGTGTGGGAAGGACGGCTGCGGGAGGCCATCAAGGCCCAAGCAGGCCCGAGCACGATTGCGTACGACCACGCGGGGTTGGCTCGGCAGTACGCGGATCTCGGAGACCGCGCCACGGCCATCAAGCACGCCGAGCTGGCTCTCGAGACGTACTCGGTTGCGGCAGACGCCTTCAACTATCCTGGTGTCCTGAGTAACGTCGCGAGCGTCTATGTCATCCTGGGGGACCACGACCGCGCCGTCGACTTGCTCGAGAAGAGGCTGTCCGTTCCCGGTGGGGGGACGGCCGCCATCCTGCAACTCGATCCGTTCTATGACCCCCTGCGCAAAGATCCGCGGTTTCAGGCGCTGCTCGTGAAGTACGCCAACCCCGAGCCGGTGCGCTGAGGTAGCGGCTCAGATTCTCCGTTGCTGTTCCGTTGCTGTTTGGGGCGGCAAAATGCCGTTTCAGTAACGGGAAAGTCCGGCACCGACGCTCGGAAGTCCCTGAAGAACCGGCAACTTGTCGTTTTTGCTATCTCCCCGGAGCCCAATGGGGTCGTGGGAGTGGCGCCGCGCGTGACCGCCAACCGGAGCGAGATGGGGCGGAAGCGGGCGGGTAGCCCATCCACGTCCTCCCAGCATAGATCCAGCAGCTTCATCGCCTCG
>JAOUDR010000085.1 GCA_029859185.1 Gemmatimonadota bacterium | reverse complement strand
CGTCCGTGCTCGCGTCATCGACGACAATCAACTCCCAGGACACCGGCATTCCACGACTCTCGCGTAGGGCGGTCAGGACATCCGGGAGCACCCCGGAAGCCTGGTGGGCCGGGACGATAACCGACAGGTACGGACCCGCGCGCCCAACTGCTGCGCCAGTCGTGTCCGGGGGCGTACCCGCGCTCATCGTGGGCCGCCGGACGGTACAGCGCACCTAACGAGCCCGCGAGCAGCACGCGGTGGACGGCGGCCTCCGACTGGCCTACTGACGGACCACACGTCGACGAATCCCCCGGGCGACGGCGCGGGCCCCGAGCCGGAGTCGGGCGCGCACGCTCCCCCACGACTCGAGCGAGCCCGCGGAGCGGAAGTAGTACGCATCGAGGCGCGGCAGCGCGTGCGGGTCGTCCGCCGGCGACGCGAGGCGGAAATCCGTGGTGCACGCGTACTGGTACACTGCCCCGGCGGCCGCCAGGACCCCGGGGGTGTAGCCACCGTAGGGATACGCGAACACCGTCGGACGCAGTCCCAGCCGCTCTCGAATGGTGTCGGCTGACCGTTCCACCTCGTCCGCGATCTCATCGGGAGACGCGAGCCGTAGATCGGCGTGGGTCCGGCTGTGCGACCCGATCTCGAGACCCTGGCCCGCCATGCGGCCGAGCGCGTCCCAGTCCAGGAGCCGCAACCGGGGAATCTGCATGCCCCCCGGCTGCCCCCACGCATTGAAGCCGCCTACGTGGTCGGTAGCCACGAACATGGTGACCGGGATTCCGCGATCGCGCAACATCGGCCACGCATCGCTGACGCTGGCGAACCCGTCGTCGAACGTCACGGCGAGCGCATCCGATCCGGCCGGCTGGCACGCGAGCTCCGCCACTGACAGGCTCGCGACGGACGACCGGGCAAGCCACTGCACCTGTGCGGCAAACCGCTGGGGGGCCGTCGAGATCACCGAGCCGCTCGGGTCAATGGAATGATACGTGAGGATCGCCCGCATCGCCGTGCTTCACACCGCCGCATTGAGTCGTGCGCGCTGTTCCGCCACGACGTCCTCGATGATCGTCTCCAGGGGGATCGCCAGCCTGAACCCGATCTCGCGCTCCAGCTTGCTGACATCGGGTACCCGGCGCTGCATGTCCTCGAAGCCCTCGGCATAGGCCTCAGCGTACGGGACCTTGACGATTGCGGAGCCACTCCCGGTGACCGCGCGGATCATCTCCGCCAAGTCGAGCATCGTGACTTCACGGTCGCAACCGACATTGTACACATCACCACGCGCTCCGGGACAGCCGATGAGCCGAATCAGAGCCTCCGTGACATCGCGCACGTGCGCGAAACAGCGGCTCTGCTCACCGGACCCGAACACCGTGATTGGATCGCCCTTCAAGGCCTGGGCGACGAACGTCGGGAGCACCATGCCGTAGCGGCCCGTCTGGCGCGGGCCCACCGTATTGAAGAGACGCGCGATGATGACGGGCAGCCCCTTCTCCCGCGCGTACGCCAGCGCCAGCCATTCGTCGAGCGCCTTGGAGCACGCGTAGGCCCAGCGCGACCGGAGCGTGGGGCCGAGCACGAGATCGTCGTCCTCACAGAACGGCACCTTGGTGGCCTTGCCGTAAACTTCTGACGAGGACGGGATAACGACGAGCTTCCCCTTCCGCGCCACAGCTTCCAGCACGACCTCGGTGCCATGGACGTTCGTCTCGATCGTGTGGACGGGACGCTCCACGATGAGGCGCACACCGACCGCCGCGGCCATGTGAACCGTCACGTCGCACCGGTCCACCAACTCCGCCACCAGCGGGCTGTCCAGCACGGAGCCGATCCGATAGGCGAACTTCGGATGATCCAGCAGATGCTCGATATTGGCCATCTGCCCGGTTGAGAGGTCGTCGAGAACCAGCACCCCGTGGCCGTCTGCGAGTAACCGCTCTGCCAAGTGAGACCCGATGAATCCCGCTCCGCCAGTGATGAACACCTTCATACGCTAGGGGACTCCCGTCCATGTAGGAACCTGCATGGGCCCGCCTCGGGCGGGCTCTCAATGGGAAGACCCGTGCCACTCCAACCCAACGGGGCAGGCTCGAATCCGCGAGAATCCGACCCTGCGTGCCACGGTGTTGTCTGGGCGCTACGCATCAGGTAACCGGTGTTGTGTGTACGCGACAGCTGCACGGCATGTTGTTGCCTGGGGCTAGCGATAGGTTAGCGCAACGGTGGTGGCGCAGGCCAGTTGCGGGAAGCGGCCGAATCCCCTTGGTACACCGAGTACCTCCTGAGCCCCCTTACCCTGAGCAGCCGCATGTATGGTCCGGCCTTGGTTGGTCGACAACCACTGTTGACGAAGAACGGCCTGCAGCAGAAGGCTGAGCGGTGGGGATCTGCGGAGCGCCCGACCGGCAGCGTCGCAAGAGCCTCCGGACCGTTCCCCAAGCACCGCCATCCGTGCCTTTCGGGAGCGGGCCCTGTCGGAATAGACCTACAAGGTCCTCCGCTGTCCGCCGAGGCGATCATGGTCGTGGGGTGAGGGAGACTCTGGACCGAAGAGCGACGAGCGGGACGCGTTCAACTGGCAGAGCGACTGCGGATCGACGCCCTCGAGACGGCTGCTACACGTCGGTCGTCGCCGACTCGTCCGGGACCTTCGTCCCGCGTCCTTGCGTAGGGGTGCGTCGACGCACGGCCATCAGCCCACGCAGGAGATTCCACACATAGATGTGCGCCACCTTCATGACGTTGATCTTCGACGTTCCACCCTTGCGACGTCCTTCGTGCGTCGGGCGCTCAGTTACCCTGTAGCCACCGGCGAGACACTTCATCGCCATTTCTTGTTCGATAGTAGTCAGGTCGCTCGTGAGTCCAAGGTCCCGCCCAACCTGCGTCTTGATCGCACGGAAGCCGTTCTGGTAGTCGGTCAGCCGCAGGCCAAAGCGATAATTGATTGCCAGACTGATCACCAGACTCCCCATCAACCGTATGACCTCCGATACAGATCCGAACAACTCCTCACTCCCACCCAACATCCTCGAGCCCATGACGAGCTCCGCCTCACCGTCCGCGACTGGCCACACCAGCTTGGGAATGTCGGCAGGATCATGCGACCCGTCTGCGTCGATGAAGAGCGTGATTTCGTGACGCGCAACGTCCAATCCGATTCGCACGGCGTCACCCTTGCCCAATCCCCGGTCCATAACAACTCTCGCGCCATGGGATGCGGCAATCGCAACGGTGCGATCCGTGGAGTGCCCGTCCACCACGATGAGGTCGTCGGTCAGGCCCTCGAGCGCCTGGAGAACCTCGCCGATCACCTCCTCCTCATTCCGCGCAGGAACTACGATGCTGACCGGCGGCAGCGTTCTGTCGCTCAGGGTGCCCCCCTTTTGCGGGCCAGTATCACGTTCCCCTGAAACTCAGAGTCGATCGCGTAGTGCTCGCGGACGTAGTTGCCCACCGTTCGAGTCCAACGAGCCTCCTTCACCGCTGCCTCCGCGGCCAATCCGCGGTAGTGTACGGTCGACAAGACCGCGCTCACTCGCTTCGTCAGTGTCGGCCGGTACTTCACCAAGTGGTCATCGAATCGGGTCGAGTCGGCAAGTCCGTAGAGGCGCTCATACACCGGGCGTCTCATCAACACCACGGTCTCCGGCTGTTCTTCGAGCATCACCCGCAACTCGATACCACGCTCTTCGGAATGCAGGAAATCGTCGTTACTGAAGTAGGTCTTGGGATACCCGATCATCTTGTCCAAGGCCCAGGTATCACTGTAATACAGGACCGGAGCGCCTGCCGGAGCGAGCTGCTGGAGCCGCTCCACGATCGCCGCCGATTTCAGATCGGGATTGGGTCCATGCAGTCGCAGCACCGGCCCCGGGGTGGTCAATGGCGTCGGAAGCGATGCATCGCGGCCCTGGAGGCGGGCTTGGGCTCCGACGAGCAAGCTCTCGGCGAGCAGGGATCCCATGGGCGCTTGCCCAATCGTGTACGTTACCGCCAGTAGGACGATCGCCCCTTTCGCCCAGAGGAGCGCCCGCTGCGACACGGCAAACGCACGAGTCGTCCACGGGAGAAGGAACGCGAGAACGAGAGGAATGAACGGCGGGACCAGATGCCACAGATCGCTACGGTTCAGGCCGCTCTTGAGCGCCACCATGGCGTAGAGCACCGCGCCGAGGAAGAATAGGTCGGTCCAGGTGACATCTCTCGTCACGAAGCCCCGCACCAGACCGCGACCGGTGACGACCAGCGCCATGCTCAGGAGCAGGAAGGCCGCCAGCGAGTTGGCCGTAAAGTAGAACTCGAAGGACGACTGGCCACGCCGAAAGCGATCCAGCAGGTAGAGCGTCTGGACGATGTAATCGTCGAATGCAGGCCCGAGCATCAGGAGCGAAAGGGCGGCCCAGACGACGAGGCTCCCGCCCAGTAGGGCCAGGCCCATCAGGGCCGGGCGCAGACGACGCTGAACGAGCGCGAGGTATCCATACATGCCGGCCAGTGCCGCGGCCGCCGCAATGCCGTACTCATGGGAGTACGCGAACTGGAATCCGAGGATGGCCGCGGCACCGACGACATGACGCGCGGAAGTCGGCGACGAGGCCGCGGCCAGGAGTGCGACAACCGGCATCAGCTTGCGCAGGCCGTTCTGGTTCGGCCCGAGCAGAACGTTGAGGATGAGCGCGGCCACCAGGGCGAACGCGAACAGCCGCGGGCGCCAGTCGCGGATCGAGGGAAAGATCACCGCCAGAAGAATCGTGTATGCGAGAATCTCCAGGAGGACAAGGTAGCTGTAGTACGAGACCAGGGAGAACCCGAACAGCCGGTTCCAGGCATCAGGCAGGTAGATCATCGCGGGACTGTACAGGAATTCGAAATCGAGGAAGGGGCGCTGTCCCGCCGCCATTCGATGGAGGTTGCTGAGAAAGAAGCTGTCCTCTATGTACGGGCCGCGCCACGACAGGAACGGTGGATTGTAGACGAGCAGCACGCACAAGACGACGCCGCCGAAGCCAAGCCAGAAGCCCCTCGTGCGCCACGGTGCTTTGAGTGTGGGTGGACTGACTTGCGGAATGGGATCGGGCCCGAAGTACCCCCCGCCCTGAACCACGGCAACGACTACGATGACGACGGCACTCCAGACAAAGCTGAGAAGGAAGGCGGCGTTGGCATTGTAGCCGGCCGCATTCGCGGCACTCGCGATGTCCGGGTCCACGGGAAACCAATACGGCAAGACGGTCAGCACGGGCAGGAACCCGAGGAAGGCCACAACGATGGGCGCAAGCCTCGTGGCGCGTCTCGCCACGGTAGTGGGGGTTTCTCGCATACGCTCGACCTCCGGGGCCCGTGCCCACCGGGGCCGGATCGAGGGCTAGGACCCCGATCCGGTTCTTTGGGGTGATGGCGCCGTCCGTGGCGACGCAGGAACCAGACCAGCGGCCCCCCGGCCCGGCGTGCGGGTGATCGAGGGAAAGGCGTTGCGGCGAACTCGCATGGCGTGCTCCACAAAGGCGGGCGCGCCCGTACTTGACACCGGAATGCGGTGGGCGTTACCGAGTGGGCATGAGGAAGACATCCGTGCTGGGGCCCGCGATCGCGATCGCGCTTGCCGTGGAAGCGGGCTCATGGCTGGGCCTGTGGATCCTGCGCGCTCAGCCGGGCCTCTTCCCGCCGGGCCGAGCACGGTCGATGGCCGAGCTCGGCGCCTATCTGGAAACGCGCGACCCGGTGCTCGGGTGGCCGAGCCGGAGGGGGTCGAGCACCCGCGACTCGACAGGGTCTCGCATCGTCCCGGCCTTCCCCGATCCGGGGCACGAGTGTGCCTCGGCGTACGGGGGGTCGTTCGTCTACGGTTCGGACGTGGACCACGCGGCCACGTGGGTCAATCAACTCTCACGCACGCTCGGATGTCGCGTGGCCAATTTCGGCGTGGACGGCTACGGCACGGACCAAGCGCTCCTGCGATTCCGGATGCACCCGGCCGATAGCGCGCCCGTTTCAATGCTCGGGATCATCTCGCACCACATGCTGCGGAACACGACCCAGAACGCGTATTTCCTCTGGGGTGGAAGCTACGTCACCACCCTGAAGCCGCGATTCGTGCTCGACGAGGACGACCATCTGACGCTCGTGGCGCTGCCCGATCTCGACTCGGCGCGACTCGAGTTGGCGCTCCAGAATCCGGGGGCCGTCTTTGCGTTCGACGAGTTGCTCCCCGGAACCGCCCGGGGCCCGGTGATCCGGGAGTTTCCCTTCACGCTGTCGGCGATTCGCTGGACGGTACGCGGGATCGCGCAGCGACTCGAAACCCTGCCGTGGCGCGACGTCATCGATCCCGCGTCCCCGTCCGACGGCTACGACCTCACCGTGCGAATCGTTCGCGCGTTCGTCGACGAGTGCGCGGATCGTCTGAAAACATGCTTCGCGGTGGTGTTCCCCGAGGCGGAGGTGCTAGAGTACCTCGAGGTCCAGGGCACCTCGGTGATGCAGGCATTCCAGCGCGATCTGGAGACCCGCGGCATTCTCGTACTGGATCTCGTTCATGGCATCTCCGCACGACTTGGCGATCGATCCTATTGCGACATCCTCGTTGGGAAGCACTGCACCGGACACTACAATGCGGCCGGGAACAAGCTCGTCGCCGATCTGATCTACGAATTCCTGCAGGCCCACGACACCCTCCGTACCGCGCTGCGTCCGGCACGCGAGGGCGAGAATGGCCGATCCGAACCGCCTCCGCGCTAGCTCTGCAGCCTCCCCCGGGCCGGTCTCCCCCGGGTAGCGCCCCGGTGGCGCCCTGGTGTTGAGTGCGCGCAACATCGCTGGGTATGTTGTTGTCTCGGGCCAGCATCCGGGCGGGACCACGGGGATGGCGGGTGGAAACGCTTCTTCAGGCAGCCTCTGGGAGCGACGGAATCTCCTGGTACACTGAGTGCGTCCGAGGAGGGTCGTGATCACATATTCGCCTGAGGAGCCACATGTCAATTCGGCCGTGGTTGGTCAACGGGAGCCTTGCCGTCGCGGTGCTCCTGGCCTCGCTGGCAGTCGCCGAGGTTGCACTGCGGCTGGTATTCCCGGGGCCCCAACCCGAAGCCGCGTCCCCTGGGTACTTCCAGCACGACACACTGCTTGGTTGGAGCAAGCGCCCGGGCGCGGAGGCTCAGATCGAGACGTCCGAGTACTCCGTCCGGTTGCAGATCAATGGACAAGGGCTCCGCGGCCCGGAGTACGCGCTCGAGAAACCGGCCGGCGCACGACGGGTGTTGGTCCTCGGCGACTCGTTCGTCGAGGGCTACACGGTCCAGGCTGCCGAGACCGTCACCCAGGTGCTCGAGTCGCTCCTCATCCAGCAGACGGGGTTGCCCGTTGAGGCTCTCAACGCCGGGACGGCCGGCTACAGCACCGACCAGGAGCTGCTCTACTACGAGCGGGACGGTCGCCGGTTCGGGGCGGACGTCACGGTGCTTTGCGTGTACGTCAACGACATCTGGTTCAATGGACGCGGGTCCTACTGGCGCGGATACAAGCCACATTTCGTTCTGACCGACTCGGGCCTCTCGCTTCGCGGGGTGCCCGTACCCGTCCGCGATACCCTCGCGAATCCGTTCGAGGTAGAAGGAGGGCGGGGACTCGTCGGCATGGTCCGGCGGACGGACGCGTGGTTGGGCATGCGCTCCACCGGCTACCGTCTGCTGCGCACGACGGTTCGCGATTCCCCAGCGCTGAGCGGTCTGTCGATCCGGCTTGGCTTTGGAGCCGTGCCGGGCGAATTCCGACCGTGGCAGGTCGACGCTGAGGGAGATCTGCAACTGGCGTGGACCGTCACCGGCGAGCTGCTGACGGCGCTCCGCGCCCATGTCGAACGCGACGGGGGGAGGCTGCTGGTCTTCTGGATTCCCTCTCGCCCGGTGGTCTACCCCGAGGACTGGCGACAGACCAGCCGCAAGTATGCCATGGGGGCGGGATGGAATCCCGAGCAGGACGGGGTGGTCCTGAAAGGCATCTGCGCCGCGAGGGGCCTGGACTGCATCATCGAGCCGGACGCGTTCCGCGTCAAAGCCGCGGAACTCGCTCCGCTGGGACGGCACCTGTACTTCCCGCGGGACGGACACTGGACGGCCGACGGTCACCGACTCGCGGCCGAGTTGATCGCAGCTCGGATTGCCCCGTATCTGAATACCGACGCAGAATCCACACCGTGAAACCACTGCTCGGGGCGCCGGGGGCACGACCGGCATGACGCCGGCCATCCGTCGCATGCTCGCGGTGGGCCGCGCCCTGTTTGGTGCGGGTCTCCTCGTGTACGTGGTGCTCGCCAGCGGCGCGCTGGGCACCGCACAGCGGGTCTTGGCAGTTCCCTGGATGCTGCCGCTGATCGCGCTGGTGTTCCCCCTGACGGGGGTGGCGGTCGAGTCGTTGCGGCTACGCGCGTTGTTCGCCGCATCGGGCTACACGCTCACGTTCTCCCGGGCGTACCAGCTGGTCACGATCAGTGCGCTATTCGGATATGCCGTTCCGGGGGGGACCGGCGCCGACGTCGTCAAGCTCTACTACCTCGCCACCGAGCATCGCGGGCAGACCATCGAGATGGCGGCGATCCTGCTCGTCGACCGCCTCGCCGCTCTGTTTGCGCTGATGCTCGTAGTCCTGGCACTGGGCATGGCCGAGGGGCACCTCCTGTTCGAGACCGCAATCGGGCGGAGCCTCGCACTGCTGTCGCTCGCCGTCCTTGGGACACAGGGTCTGCTGACAGCCGTGGCGTGGTCCCACTGGGTGCGCGCGACCCGTCTGTACCGCTGGCTCACCACCGATGCTCCCGCCGGTCGCCTGATCGGCCGGCTCGCCGCCGCTCTGCACCGGTTCGGGGAGCGGCGCGGTGCCGTGGCACGGGCGGTCGCGTGGTCGGTTGTCGGCCACTTGCTCGTTGCCGCCCTGTTCGGGCTGGCAGCGCATGTGACGTTCGGAGCGGGCAGCGTCC
>JAOUDR010000693.1 GCA_029859185.1 Gemmatimonadota bacterium | reverse complement strand
GATCCTCCGGATCCTGACTGGTGGCCTGCTCGACGTGCAGGCCAACCTGCAGCTCGCGAACGGCGGCGGCGCGGCCCCGACGCTCGACGTCCAGGGTACCCTGCGCCGCTCCGCCGGCACCAGCACGTTCTTCGTCGATTGGCCGACGGCGGTGAGCGGCGCGCTGGACGTGCTCACCGGGAGCCTGCAGCAGCGGGCCACCTTCGCGTTCAACACGGGCGCCGTGCTGAGCGGCACCGGCACGCTCGATCTGTCGAACGGTGCCGCGACGGTCACGGCGTTCGACGGGACAGTCCTGCCGGGTTCGTCACCGGGCCTCCTCACGATCGTGGGTCGCGCCGGTCTTGCGCTCGGCGGCAACGCCGTCGTCGGCATCGAGCTCGCCGGCACGGCCGCCGCAGGCACCGACTTCGACCAGCTCAAAGTCACCAACCAGCTGCTCACGCTGGGTGGCACGCTCAACGTCACGCTGGTCAGTCCGTACGTGCCGTCGGGAGGCGAATCCTGGCCGATCCTGACCGGCGTGTCCGGCAGTTTTGCCACGGTGAACCTGCCGCCCGGCGTGAGCGACACGGTGACAATCAACGACACGCTGTTCCTGGGTCCGCCGGGACCGCCGGGACCGGGCGTGAACAGCTGGATCCCAACGAGCGGCAATTGGAGCGATCCGGCCAAGTGGAGCCTGGGACGCGTCCCGATTCCAGGAGACACGGTCCAGCTCACGACCGGTCTCGACTACAGCATCACGCTCGACGTTGACGCAACGATCGCGAAGCTCACGATCGGCGGCACGACGGACGTGATTTCGCTCAACGTCGGTGACCAGACCCTGACCATCACCGACGCGGGAGCGGGCCCGAGCCTGGACATTCTACCGCTCGGAAACATCGAGGTCGGGAACGGCACGGTGAGCGCTAACCGGATCTCCAACAACGGTTCGTTCCGGACCACCGGAACCGCGTCGGTGGTCACGGCGGCGGTGTCGAACCTCACGACGTGGACGGTCGCGGGCGGGCAGCTCACCGTCACGAATCCGACACCCTACGACTTCCAGACGTCCGGCACGCTCCGTGTCGAGACTGACGCCATCCTCACGTTCGATGGCACCGGACTCCTGACGTATCTCGGTGGAGCGCTCACGGGCGGCTTCGGTACGTCCAACCTGCTCTCATTGATCAATGGCGCGGAGCTGGGGCTTCAGGCCGATCTCGCGTACGACACCCTCGGCATCTCCCTGTTCAACGCGCGGATTCAAGGCCTGCAGACGACCGAACGCCTGACCATCGGCCGCGACGGGCTGCTCATCATGAATGGCGCGACCTTGGCCGAGGTCACGGCCTTCGTCGAGAACCAGGGCGGCATCGTGGCGACGGGTGGGGCGTCGAACTTCCTCAACGATTCCCTGTACGTCACCCTGGACGGCGCCGTGATCGTGGACGGGACCGCGGCCCCAACGACCCTTACTGCCAACGGCGTGGACAACGAGGGGACGATCTCGCTCACGGGGAGCCAGCAGACCACGTTCCGCATCACGGGGGCCGGCGGCCTCACGAACCGTGACGCCGGCATCGTGGCCACCAACGGCACCGGCCCGTTCGTGATCGACGGGGTGCTCCTCAACGAGTCGGGCGGGACCGTCGACGTCTTCGGTCCGCTCACCCTCCAGCGGACCGGGCTCGCCGCCCAGCACGTGAATGACGGGGATGTCAACGTAGCGACCGGCAATCTCACGGTCGCGCTGGACGGGACATCCCCCTCGTTCACGAACGACGGGACCATCACGGTCACCGCACCGCGCAGCTTTAGCGTGTCGAACGCCACGAATGGCGTATTCACCAATGGTGTGGGCGGCACGATCAACGGCACCGGGACCGTGAACGTGACCGGAGGAAGCCCGACGGTCACCAACTTGGGGAGGATTGCCCCGGGACTGTCTCCCGGCCTGCTCACGTGGCAGGGGAACGTCGCTTTTGGCGGCACGAGTTCGATCGACATCGAGGTGGGCGGTACCATCGTGGGGACGGGCTACGACCAGCTCGGTGCGAGCGGCTACACCCTCGCGCTGGACGGCACGCTGGACGTCCAGCTCGTGTCAGGGTTCGTCCCCAATCCGGGGGACCAGTTCACGGTGCTCACCTTCGAGGCGCGGACCGCCGACTTCCGCACCGTGACTTTGCC
>JAOUDR010000692.1 GCA_029859185.1 Gemmatimonadota bacterium | reverse complement strand
CGACCCGCAGCGTGTCGTATCGAGCCTCCGCCACGCTGTCTGACTTGAGACGGCGTCCCAGGAGCTCCTCGTAGCGGCGCTCCAGTCGCTCGATCCACGCGCGTTCCTCCGGCGTCTGGGCCCGGGCGGTGGACATGGCTCCGAGCACCGTCAGCGCGAGCGCGAAAACGCCGGTCCTAGACACCGATCAAGGTCCACGGGCCGGCCAGGATCTCGAACGGCCCCGGGCGCGCGAAGATGCCGACCATCAGCGTGGTGAGCAGGCCCTGCCCGACGCCCACCATCGCGAGCAATTCACTGATCGCGAACACCGCAACCAACGACCCGAGGATCAGCGCGGCCGTCCGCTTGGTACCTGCGGCCAGCGCGAAGGTGGCGGCGTACGCCACGAGCGCCGCCAGGGCGAAGCGGAGCGTGATGGCCGTTCCATAGCTCCGGAGGCCGGCCGGCAGGTCGATGCCCTGGATCGCAAGCGCGCATCCGAGCCCGACGGCCAGCGTGACCGGGAGGATCAGCACCACCCCGGCGCCGAACCGCAACAGCACGTAGTACCAGCGGGGCACCGGGAGCGTCAGTGCGTAGACGTGATCCCCCTGGTGGTCTGCGGACCACGCGCTGACCGAGAGCGTCAGCCCAAGCATGATGGCGAGGATCTGGAATAGCGAGCCAGCGGACTCCACGGCCGCAAGCATGGTGACCAGGTCCCACGCCCGGCGGTCACCGACCGCAAAGCCGGCCCGCTGGACGGCCAACAGCGGCACGATGAATCCGGCCACCGCAATCAGGGCCACCGCGGTGAACGAGGCTTTCCATTGCAACCGGCAGACGGCGCGGAACATGGTCAGCCCTCCCGCGGGGACCGGGCGGTACGGAGCAGCTCCACAAACCCCTCCTCGAGATCGAGATCCACCACATCCTGCAGCACCGCCCCGATGCCCTCGAAGTACTGGTGCATGGTCGGTTGCCAGCCGCGGACGACCCAGACTTCGGTGCCGCTCGCCCCATCCGCCCGCTCACGGGCCAGCAGCACGAACGGCATGTCCCCGGCCTGGGCGGGCGCGTTACGCACGCGCAGTCGCTTGATCCCGTTCTTGAAGCTGTGCATCGGAACCTCGGCAACGAGCCGCCCGCGATCCATCACTCCCACCCAGTCGCAGATGCGCTCCAGCTCGTGCACGAGGTGGCTGGACACGAACACCGTGGCGCCGGATTCCGACACGAATTCGATGACGGCCATGAGCACGTCGCGGCGGACCACCGGGTCGAGTCCATCCGTCGGCTCATCGAGCACGAGCAGGTCAGGCCGCTGGGCCAACGCGAGCAGCATCAGGAGCTTGCCGTTTTCGCCCTTGGACAGGCGGTTGATGCGGGTGTCGGCGGCAAGCCCGAAGGTGCGCAGCAACCCCGTCGCCCCGGCCGCATCCCACCGCGGGTGGAAGGCGCCGTGATAGTCGAGCGCCTCGCGAACCGTGAGGGTGGGGTAGAGATGCGGGCGCTCCGGGACATACCCAACCCGCGCGAACATCCGGTGGGTCTCAGCCGGGATCGCGTGACCCAACACCCGAATCGTGCCGCGCGCTGCGCGCAGCAGACCCAGACAGAGCCGAATGGTCGTGGTCTTGCCCGAGCCGTTCGGGCCCAGGAACCCGTAGATCGATCCCGTGGGAACGCGGAGGTCCAGATCGCCGAGCTCGAACGTGGTGCCGGCCCGGTAGTGCAGTCCCGTTGTCTCGATGGCGTAGTTCATCGCGTCCTCACTCCGAGCTCCTGCTTCACGGCGTGCACGACATCTTCGCCCGGGATACCCAGCTTGGCGGCCTCGTCCAGTAGGTCCCGCGCGAGTCGCTGGGCCTGGTCCTCCTGCGCACGGCGCCGACGGTCGGCCGCCACACCGCGCACGTACGTCCCCGATCCCTGCCGCATCTCGACAAAGCCATCGGCCTCGAGCACCCGGTACGCCTGAACCACCGTCGCCGGGTTGATCCGCAGCCGCGCCGCCAGCTGGCGCACGGACGGCAGCGCGGCGCCTTCCGCCAGGTCACCGGCGGCCACCGCCATCCGGATCCGGGCGGCGATCTGATCGTAAAGCGGAATCGGGTTCCGCGGGTCGATTTCGTCGAACATGGGCCGCCGGTTCGAACCACCATAAGTGTATTAGTGTAATAATACACTAGGACGCT
>JAOUDR010000691.1 GCA_029859185.1 Gemmatimonadota bacterium | reverse complement strand
GGCTGTCGCGGGCCGGGCGGAGGGGGAAGCCCGCGAGGCGCTGAGTCAGGCCGAGCTGCGCTACCGCACGGGGGCGGCGCCCATCACCGAACTGCTCGACGTCCAGGCGGCCGCCACTGCCGCCTCCCTGAATCACCTCACCGCCCGACGCGATCTGCTGCTCGCGCAGGCGGCGCTCGATTTCGCCTACGGAGTGCACGACCAATGAGAGCGTTCTCCCTGTTGACGGCGGCGACCGCGGCCGTCCTCGCCGCCGGATGTGGCGGCTCGACCGCCGAACGGGCCGCGCAGGAGCCGACCACGCTCCCAGCCACGGTCACGGTATCCGCCGACACCCTACCGACGACGTTTGCGGCTGAGGGGACGGTCCGCGCGCGGCTGCGCGCCGACATCTCCACACGGATGATGGCGCGGGTGACGGAGATCCCCGTCGAGATCGGCACGCGCGTTCGGCACGGCCAGACGCTGATCCGTCTCGGGCTCGATGACGTGACCGCCAGCCGGGCCAAGGCCGACGCCGCGGTCACGATGGCGCGCGCGGCCCGCGACGAGGCGGCGCGCCAGGCCGCGCGGATGGACACGTTGCACGCCGAGGATGTGGTCTCGCGTGTGCAGCGGGACCAGGCCAGGCTCGGCGCTACGCAGGCCGAGTCCCAGCTGGCGATGGCCGAAGCCACACTCCAGGAAGTGGAGACGGCGGCGGGGTACGCGCGCATCACCGCGCCGTTTGACGGCGTCGTGGTCGACCGCGCGGTCGACCCCGGCGATCTGGCGGCGCCCGGCATGCCACTGCTCGTCGTGGAGAGCAATGGTCCCCGCGAAGTGGTGCTGGCCGTGGCGCCGGAAGTGGCCGCCCAACTGCGCAGCGGTGCCGCGGTCGAGGTCGTGGCACGCGATGGCCGGCGTACCGACGGCGTGGTCCGGGCGGTCTCGGGCGGGGCCGACCCCCAGACGCGGACGGTCGAGGTGCGGGTCGAGGTCCCTTCGGATTGGCCGACCGGCGTGAGCGTCACGGCGTTGATCCCGACCGGAACACGGGTTGCGGTCACCGTGCCCGCCTCAGCCGTAGTCCGCCGCGGACAGCTCACCGGCGTTCGGGTGGTGTCGGGCGATGGCGTGGTGCTGCGCTGGGTGCGGCTCGGCCGCTCCGTGGGTGACCGCATCGAAGTCTTGAGTGGGCTCGAGGCCGGGGAGCGGATCGCGCTATGAAGACCGGCCCGTCGGGCGGTCTCGCCCAACGCTTCCTCAACTCCAAGCTCACCCCCCTGCTGATCGGGGCGTCGCTCGCGGCCGGCGTGGGCGGCTTGCTCACGACCCCGCGCGAGGAGGAGCCGCAGATCCGGGTCCCGATGATCGACGTGGCCGTCGGGTTGCCCGGGGCCACGCCCCGCGAGGTCGAGCGGCGCATCGTGGAGCCGCTCGAGCGCGCGATCTGGGAGGTGCCCGGCGTCGAGTACGTCTACAGCGTGGCCCAGACGGATGGCGCGCTGATCACCGCGCGCTTCACGGTCGGCACGGAGCCCGAGCTGGCGCTCACCCGACTGTACGGCAAGCTGCTGGCGAATGCGGACCGGAGCCCCCCAGGCGCCACGCCCCCCCTGGTCACGCTGCACGGCATCAACGAAGTCCCGATCCTCACGCTCACCCTGTCAGGTGGCGGCGATGCGGGTGACGGGTATCTGTTACGCCAACAGGCGGTCGAGCTCGCGGCGGAGCTGAAGCGCATCCCCGACGTCGCGGAGACGTGGGTGGTGGGCGGTGCGCCGCGTGAGGTGCGGGTGACGCTCGATCCCGCCGCCCTTGCGGCACGCGGGCTCTCGGCCGGCGCCGTGCTGCATGCCCTGGGGGCGGCCAATGCCGAGCTTCCGGCGGGCAATCTCCTCGCGGGCAACCGGAGCATTCCGGTGCGGGTGGGGCACCTGCTGCGTGACCTCGAGCAGGTGCGCGACGTCGTGGTGGGTGTGCGTGGCGATCGTCCCATCCGACTGCGCGACATCGCGGCCGTCGTGGACGGCCCCGCCGAGCCCGACCAGTACGTCGGGTTCCTGGCCGCGGGCCAGACGTCGTTCGAGCCCGCCGTGACGATCGCGATCGCCAAGCGTGAGGGAAAGAACGCGGCCACGATCGCGGAGCACGTGCAGCACCGTGTGGAGGAACTCACCGGCACCGTGCTCGCCGCCG
>JAOUDR010000690.1 GCA_029859185.1 Gemmatimonadota bacterium | reverse complement strand
GTCCGCTCGCCGTCTTGCCGTCTTGCCGTCTTGCCGTCTCTCCTGTGTACCTTTCGCCCCCAGCCCATTCCCTGGCACCTATGCGACTTCCCGAAATTGCCATCCGCCGCCCCGTCCTCGCGAGCGTCATGAGCGTCGCGATCGTGATCTTCGGCGCCATCGGCTTCACGCGACTGTCGGTGCGCGAGTTCCCGGATACGGATCCGCCGGTCGTTTCGGTTACCACGGTGCTCCGTGGCGCGAACCCGCGCGTGATGGAATCTGCCGTCACGGACATTCTCGAGGAGGAGCTGAGCACGATTGCCGGCCTTCGGACGCTCACCAGCTCGAGCGCCGAGCAGTCGAGTTCCATCTCGCTCGAGTTCACCCTGGACCGGGAGATCGAATCCGCGGCGCAGGACGTCCGGGACAAGGTGGCCCGCGTGCGGGGACGGCTGCCGCAGGACGTCGAGGAGCCGGTAGTCACCAAGCAGGATGCGGACGCGCAGCCGTTCCTCTGGCTCGCGCTCACCGGCTCGAACTACGACATGATGCAGCTGTCGGACATCGCGGACCGGCAGGTCAAGACTCGGCTCCAGAGTCTGCCCGGGGTGGGCCGGGCGCAGATTGCCGGCGAGCGCCGGTTCTCGATGCGCATCTGGCTTTCCACGACGGCACTCGCCGCGCGTAACCTCACGGTGCAGGACGTCATCGCCGCGATTCGGAGTCGGAACGTCGAGGTGCCGGCCGGCCGGATCGAGTCGGAGCAGCGCGAATTCACGGTCCGCGCGCTCGGCGAGCTGAAGACGCCCGACGAATTCGCGAATCTGGTCGTGTTCAGCCGGGATGGGCAGGTCGTCAAGCTGCGCGACCTGGCCCGGGTCGAGCTGGGGCCGGAGAACGAGCGCAGCCAGCTGCGATTCAGTGGGCAGACGGCGGTGGCCATCGGCGTCGTGCGGCAGTCGAAGGCGAATCTCATCGAGGTGTCGGAAGCCGTCCGCGGCGAGATCGACGGCATCCGCGAGGCGCTGCCGCCGGGGGTGAACATCGAAGTGGCCTTCGATCAGTCGATTTTCGTCCGGCGCTCCATTCAGGAGGCGGAGGAAACGCTGATCATTGCGGCCATCCTCGTGGTGGCCATCATCTTCGTGTTCCTCCGCAACGTCCGCGCGACGATCATCCCGGCCCTCGCGATTCCCACGTCCATCATCGGGGCCTTCGGGCTGATGTACGCGCTCGGCTTCTCGATCAACAACTTCACGCTGCTCGCACTCATCCTCGCGATCGGGATCGTGGTGGACGACGCGATCATCGTGCTCGAGAACGCGTACCGCCATCAGGAGGAGCTCGGCGAGACGCCCGAAGATGCCGCCCGCAAGGGGACCACCGAGATCGCGTTCGCCGTGATCGCCACGACCATCGCACTGGTCGCCGTCTTCGCGCCGCTGGCCTTCCTCACGGGAACGACCGGCCGGCTGTTCAACGAGTTCGGGATCGCCCTGGCCGGTGCGGTGGTGGTCTCGAGCTTCGTCGCGCTATCGCTGACCCCCATGCTCTGCGCCAAAGTGCTGCGGGTGCCCAAACGCCATGGACCGGTGTTCCTCCTGTTCGAGCGGGGCTTTCACGTGCTGGCGGATGCCTACAAACGCTGGCTGGCGTGGACCGTGCGGCACCGCGCGGCGGTCGTGGTCGGCGCCGTCGCCACGGTGGTCCTGGCGGTGTTCGTCTTCCGTGGACTCAAACGCGAGTTCATCCCTCCCGAGGATCGGGGATTCTTCACGGTGATCACCGTGGCGCCGGAGGGATCGACCGTCGCCTATACGGGGGGATATCAGCGCCAGATCGAGGCAGTTCTCGACCGCACGGCCGAAATCCAGAACTACTTCAGCATCGTCGGGTTCGGACGGGGTGGTGGCGGGGGAGCCGTGAACTCGGCCTTGTCGTTCGTCCGGCTCACGGACTGGGCGGAGCGGGACCGGTCCGCCGAGGACGTGATCAATGAAGTCCGCCCGCAGTTGTTTGCGATCCCAGGCGTGTTCGCGTTCGCGTCGAACCCGCCGGCCTTCGGGTTCGGCAGCCCCGTGCAATTCGTGGTGCGGCACCCCGACTTCGACGTGCTCGCGGTGGGGATGGACACGCTCGTCAAGCGGGCCCGCTTGATTCCCGGGCTGCTGAACGTGGACACGGACCTGCGCGTGAACAAGC
>JAOUDR010000084.1 GCA_029859185.1 Gemmatimonadota bacterium | reverse complement strand
GCTGCGACAGTTGATCGGGGTGGCCGTCGGCGGGATCGGGCTGGTCGTGGCGGCGCGGCTCGACTACCACGTGTGGCGGCGCCTCGCCTGGCCCCTGATCCTGCTCTCGTTTGTGACGCTGCTGATACCGTACCTGCCCGGGCTCCGTGCGCTGACCCCCGAGCTCAACGGTGCCCGGCGGTGGCTCCGGATCGGACCGATTCAGCTTCAGCCCTCGGAGTTTGCCAAGTTCGCCGTGATCGCGTGGTGTGCCACGCTGGCCGCGAAGAAGGGCGAGATGATCCGTGAGTTCAAACGCGGCATCCTCCCATTCCTCGTTGTGATCGCTCCACTCTCCGCCCTGATCCTGTTCCAGCCGAACCTCTCGACGGCGACCCTCGTGGTCCTGCTCGCGGGCGTGGTGATGTTCACGGCCGGGGCCAAGATCGGGCACTTCCTGCTCCTCCTGCTGGCCGCCATTCCCGTAGGGTTTCGCGAGTTGACCCAGGTGCAGTACCGCCTGGCGCGTGTGAGCGCCTACTTCAGCGCCGGTCCGGATGCCTCGCAGACGGGGTGGCAGATCCGGCAGTCGCTCATCGGGATCGGGGCCGGGGGGGTCATCGGTGTCGGATTCGGGCAGGGGCTCCAGAAGCTCGGCTACCTTCCCCTGGCATACTCGGACTTCATCTTCAGCACCATCGGTGAGGAGTGGGGATTCGTCGGCGTGACGCTCATCGTGACGCTGTACGCGACCTACGTCTGGATGGGCGTACTCATCGCCCGCCGTGCCCCAGACCTGTTCGGGACCTTGCTCGCCGCGGGCCTCACCGCCATGATCGGCATCACGGCGATCCTGCACATGGCGGTCACATTGGCCCTGGTGCCGACCACGGGTCTGCCGCTGCCGTTCGTGTCGTTCGGGCGATCAGCGCTGCTCGTCTCGTTGTTCGCGACCGGGGTCCTCATCAACATCGGGCGTCAGGGCGCGCGGGCCCGATGACGCGAATCGTCATTGCCGGTGGGGGCACCGGCGGCCACTTGATGCCGGCGTTGGCCATCGCCGCGGCGGTGCGTGCTCGGCGACCCGACATCGAGCTGGTGATGGTCGGGGCATCACGCGGAGTGGAGGTGGGTATTCTCCCGCAGCGGGACTTCCGCTACCACCTGCTGCCGGCCGAGCCGATCTACCGCCGCCAGTGGTGGCGCAACCTGCGGTGGCCGTTGCTCTTACCGCGCCTTTGGGCCGCCTGCGGCCGGGTGCTCGAGGCCGAACGGCCGGCCCTCGCCGTTGGTACCGGGGGATACGCGGCCGGGCCGATCCTGTGGGCGGCCCACCGTCGCGGGGTGCCTGTCGCCCTGCAGGAGCAGAACGCATACCCGGGGTTGGCCACCCGGTTGGCAGCGCCCTGGGCGCGGCAGGTGCATTTGGGCTTTCCGGAGGCCGAGGCGCGTCTCCGCGTGGGCGCTGATACGCAGGTCTTCGCTCTCGGCAACCCGATCGTGCCACCCGATCCCACCGCGCGGGCTGCGGCTCGGAGGGCGTTGGGGGTCGCGGCCGAGGATCCCGTGATGTTCGTGCAATGCGGTTCCCAGGGGGCCCGAGCGGTCAACGAGGCCGTCGGGGGGGCGCTCGACGCCGGGTTGCTCGGAGACCTGCATGTTCTCTGGAGCACCGGGCACACCACGCACGCGCGGTTTGCGGGCTATGCCCGGCCGCCCATGGTCCAGGTGTCACCGTTTTGGGATCCCGTTGCTCCGGCCTATGCCGCGGCTGACGTGGTCGTCGGGCGGGCTGGAGCCATGACGCTGGCAGAGGTCACGGCGTGGGGTCTTCCCAGCGTCCTGATTCCGCTGCCCACGGCGGCGGCGGATCACCAGACCCAGAACGCGGTGGCGCTTGCGCGGGCGGGAGCGGCCACGCACGTGCCGGAATCCAGACTCGATCCTCAGACGTTGGCCCGGGCCGTGATGGGGATCCTGTCCCAACCGGACCGCAGGGCGGCGATGGCGGCGGCCGCGCGGCACCGTGGCCGACCCAACGCGGCCGACGCCATCGCCGAGTGCCTGATCAACCTGTTGTGACTTCGCAGCAGGCTTTCGTAACTCCTGAATTGGCCCTATCTTACTGCCCGACCGATGGATCTTTTTTCCCCCGACGACCCCCGTCCAGTCCACTTCGTGGGGATAGCGGGCGCGGGGATGAGCGCCTTGGCCTTGTTGGCGCGGCGCCGGGGGGTACCGGTCAACGGATGTGACGCTGATCCGGCGCAGGCGGCCGACGTCGTGGCTGCGGGCGCGCAGGTGATGGCAGGGCATGACCCGGCTCATGTGGGTGGGGCGCGGGCGGTCGTGTACACCGCGGCAGTGCCGCCCGACCATCCCGAGCTCGAGGCGGCACGCCAAGCCGGCATCCCCGTCGTCCGCCGCGCGGCGGCGCTGGCGCAGGTGGTTGCGGGAGCGACACTCGTCGGCGTGGCGGGCACGCACGGCAAGACGACGACGACGGTCATGACGACCGATGCGTTGACCGCGGCGGGTCGTGAGCCGACGGGACTTGCTGGCGGGCGGGTACGAGCGTGGGGCGGGAATGCGCTGCTTGGTGGGTCGGAGCTGTTCGTGGTCGAGGCTGACGAGTATGACCGGTCGTTCTTGGAGTTGTGGCCGACGGTGGCGGTGGTGAACAACGTCGAGGCGGACCACCTCGAGTGCTATGGCACGGTCGGGGCACTCGAGGAGGCCTTTGTCACCTACGCCGGCCGGGCCGGCAGGGTGCTCGTGGGTGCGGATGACGCGGGGGCGCGTCGCGTCGGCGCGGCGCTGGGTGAGACGCGCTGGTTGGTGGGACAGGCACGGGATGCCGATCTCCGGATCGGCCCGGTGCAGGCGGACGCGGCGGGGAGCCGTGCCGAGCTTGCCCTGCCCGACGGTCGGACGTGCATGCTGCGACTGCGGGTGCCGGGTCTGCACAACGTACGCAACGCGGCCATGGCGGTGGGGGTCGCGGCGGCACTCGACGCGCCGCTCGCGCCGGTGCTCGAGGGTCTGGCATCCTTCGCGGGCGTTGGGCGGCGGTTTGACCTGGTGGGAGAGGCGGCCGGGGTGGTCCTGGTGGATGACTACGCGCACCACCCAACGGAAGTGGCGGCGACGCTTGCCGCGGCGCGCCAACGGTTTCCGGAGGCGCGACTGGTGGCGGTGTTCCAGCCGCACCTGTACTCGCGGACGGCGGCGTTGGGTGAAGCCCTCGGGATCGCGTTGTCGTTGGCGGATGTCGTCGTGGTAACCGAGGTGTACGCCGCGCGCGAGCGACCGATGCCGGGCGTGTCGGGTCGGTTGGTGGCCACGGCGGCGGAGCGCGCGGGCGCGAGCATGGTGTGGGTCCCGGAGCGGGCGGAGGTGGTGCACGAGGTGTCCCGGTTGGTGCGCGCGGGCGACGTGGTCCTGACGCTTGGCGCGGGTGACGTCACGCAGGTCGGGCCGGAGCTGCTCGGCGTATTGCGCGGGCGGGCTGCGTGACGCGACGGGAACGGTGGCTGCTGCTTGGGGCGGGCGCGGTCGTCGCGGTGCTCGCGACACCGGTGGCCCTGCGGCACATGGCGTTCTTCCGCGTCCGGCAGGTGGAGGTGGTGGGGGCCCGCTACCTCGCCCCGGAACGCGTGGTCGAGGCGCTGGGACTGGACCCGGATCAGAACTTGTTCGATCCGGTGGATGAGGCGGAGCGGCGGGTCGAGGCGATGCCTGGGGTCGTGCGGGCGGAGATCGCGAGGCGCGTGCCGGGGACGTTGCGGGTGACGGTGGTCGAGCGGGAGCCGGTGGGACTGGCGTCGAACCGCGACGGCATGGTACCGCTCGACTGCGACGGGGTTGCCCTGCCGTATGACCCGGCCCATTCGGGTCTGGCGCTGCCGATCGTCGAACGGGCGGATTCGGTGCTGCTGCGGGCGCTCTGCGTGGTGCGGGCCAGCGACTCGGCGTTGTATGCCGCGGTTCAGACGGTTCGGGCCGGTGGAGGAGGTTCGGTGATGCTCGATCTCGGGGATCAGCGGGTGCGACTGAGCGGAACGCCCTCCACGTCGGACGTGGAGGCGGTCACGCTGGTCCGTCAGCACCTCGAGGAAACGGGACGCGTCTTCGCCGAGCTCGATGCCCGGTACCGGGGACTCGTGTATGCGCGGGAGCGACGCTCGTGAAGCGCGAACGGTTGGTGGCGGGGTTGGATCTGGGGAGCACGAAGACCTGCGCGGTCATTGCCGAGGCAGTCGGAGACGCACGGGCACCCGGTGTCCGCGTACTTGGGCTCGGCGTGGCCAAGACGAGCGGGATCCGACGCGGCATGGTGCGGGACATCGAAGAGACCATGCGCGGCGTGAGCGAAGCCGTCCGGGATGCGCAGCGCATGGCCGGGGTCGAGGCCCCGGCGCTCTGTTGCGGCATCACGGGCGAGCACGTGCGGACGCGGAACGAGGCTGGGCTCGCGTCGGTGACCGGGGACGAAATCACGCGGGCAGACGTGGAGCGCGTGGAGGACGTGGCGAAAGCCGTGAGTCTCGGACCGGACCGGGAGTTGCTGCACTTCATCCCGCAGGAGTACCGGGTGGATGGGCAGGGCGGGATCAACGACCCGGCGGGCATGACGGGCTTGCGTCTCGAGGTGGACATGTACCTCGTGTCCATTCAGAGCACCGCGGTGCAGAACGTCCGCCGGGCCGTCGAGCGGGCGGGGTTTCGCGTGGCGGGGCTGGTGCTCGAGCCGCTGGCGACGTCGCTCGCCGTCTTGACGGAGGAAGAGCGCGAGTTGGGGTGTGTGCTCGTCGAGTTGGGTGGCGGTTCCACGAACCTGGCGGTCTTCCAGGACGGGAAGATCCGGCGGTTCGCGTCGTTGCGGTTTGCCGGCGCGCACGTCACCAACGACATCGTGCAGGGACTGAGTGTCACCCAGGCCGACGCGGAGCGCTTGAAAGAGCGGTTTGGGGTCGCGTTCACGCCGCTGGTGGATCCGGATGAGACGATCGAACTTCCGGCGACACCGGGCCAGGGGCCGCGTCGGGCCAAACGGGAGCTGCTGGCCCACATCATCCAGGAGCGACTGGACGAGATTCTGGGACTGGTGCAGCAGGACCTCGAGGACACAGGTTTCATGAGCCGGCTGCCGGCGGGGGCGATCCTCACCGGCGGAGGCGCGCAGTTGGCGGGAATGCAGGAGTTGGCGCGCGAAGCGCTGGCCATGCCGGTCCGGCTCGGGATTCCGAACCGGGGAGTGACCGGCCTCGTAGACAGCGTGTCTGCTCCACGGTACGCTGTACCGGTGGGGCTCGCGCTCTGGGCGGCGCGGCAGCGGCTCGCCGGCGTGGGCGACTCCGCGGCCTCGGTCGAGAAGTTACTGGGTCCCGTGCGGCGATGGCTGCAGGATTTCTTCTGATGCTGGGCAGAGGAGACGCGTAGATGCCGGATCACCCGATGGTGTTCGAGCTCGAGGAAACGATGGCCCAGAACGCCCGCATGAAAGTGTTGGGGGTCGGCGGTGGCGGCGGCAACGCAGTCAATCGCATGATCCACGAACGACTCGCGGGCGTCGAGTTCATCTCGGTGAATACCGATTCCCAGGCCCTGCTCCAGAACAAGGCCGATCTCAAGGTCCAGATCGGGAAGAAACTCACTCGCGGCCTCGGGGCGGGCGCACGTCCCGAGATCGGTCGCCAGGCGATCGAGGAGAATCGGGACGACGTCACACGCGTGCTCGAAGGCGCGGACCTCGTGTTCGTGACGTGTGGCATGGGGGGTGGGACGGGCACGGGCGCCGCTCCCGTCATCGCGCAACTCGCGCGGGACGTGGGCGCGCTCACCGTGGGGATCGTGACGCGCCCGTTCCTGTTCGAGGGCAAGAAGCGGATGCGGCAGGCGGAGATCGGCATCTCCGAGATGCGCAAGCACGTGGACACCATGATCGTCGTGCCCAACGAGCGTCTCCTGGCGGTGGTCGGTCGCAACGTGCCGTTCCAGGAGTCGCTCAAGAAGGCCGACGAGGTGCTGCTCCACGCGACGCAGGGGATCTCGACGCTGGTCAGCGTCACGGGACTCGTGAACGTGGACTTCGCGGACGTCCGCACGGTGATGCAGAACGGCGGCTCGGCGCTCATGGGCACCGGTGTGGGTCGCGGCGACGATCGCGCGCTCGAAGCCGCCCAGCAGGCGATCTCGAGCCCATTGCTCGACGACGTCTCCATTGCCGGATCGACCGGGGTTCTGGTGAACATCACCGGCGGGGAAGACCTGACGATCGGCGAGGTCACGCAGGTCAGCGAGATCATCCACGACGCCGCGGGAGACGACGCCGAGATCATCTTCGGGGCCGTACATGACGCCGCCATGGCGGGCGAAGTGCGGGTGACCGTCATCGCCACCGGCTTCGACCGGCAGTTCGCCGCGTCCCACGACGGGCCCCTGGGGCGCGGTGCCGCCAACGTGCTGCCCTTCCCACAGCGGTCTTCCGGGCGCGCGTCCGGGGCGGGACGCCCGTCACAGGCGTCGACCCTGCGGCCGTCACAGAGCGCTCCGGCCGAGCCGAAAGAGCCGGACGTGGCGGAGATGGAGATTCCCACGTTCATCCGGAGGCAGATGGACTGATGGTGGTCCGGCGAGTATTCGGAGGGCTCGCGCTGGGCGGGCTGCTGGTGTTCGCGTGGGGGAGTACGACGGCGGAGCGGCTGCCGGTCGCCGCGCCCATCGTCGTCACGCGCAGCTTCATCGAGCACGCCGACACGGTGCGGCGCAACGAGACGCTGTCCGAGTTGTTCGCCCGCCAGGGCATCGGAGGCAACGAGCTGATCGGGGTGCTGGACGCCCTCGACGGACTCGATCCCCGGAGAGTGCAGCCACGCACGGTGTTCGAGTTCACGACCCCGGTTGGCGAATCGCATCCCGAAGGCATCCGGGTTCGCGTGTCACGCGACGCGTTCGCCGTGGCGAAGCTCGGACCGGACGGATGGCGCGGCGCCCGTGAGGAAGTCACGTGGACCGTGCAGACCCTTCGAATCGTCGGCGACATCCAGTCGTCGTTGTACGAAACACTCGACGACCTCGTGCCGGACACGGTGCTCGATCGCCCGGGCCGGGCACAGTTGGCGTGGGACCTTGCCGACGGTGTGTATGCCTGGGAGATCGATTTCACGCGTGACATCCGTCCCGGCGATCGCTTCACGGTGCTGTTCGAGCACCTGACGTCCTCGCTCGGCGAGCGGCGCTACGGCCGGGTACTGGCGGCAAACGTCCAGACAGCCGGCGTCGAGCACACGGCGTACGTCCTCTCGGATGCCGAGGGCCGGAACGCGTACTACAACGCGGACGGCATGTCGCTGCGCCGCGCCTTCAAGATGTACCCGGTCCAGTTCCGGCGTATTTCTTCCAATTTCAACCGTGGCCGGATGCATCCCGTCCTCAAGACGCGCCGCGCGCACCTCGGTACCGACTACGCGGCCGATCAGGGTACGCCCATCGAGGCGACGGCCGACGGGACGGTGATTCGGGCGGGGCGGTGGGGCGGCTACGGCATCATGGTTGGTATCCGCCACGTCAAGGATATCGAGACGCGGTACGCGCACATGTCGCGGCTCGCGCCGGGGATTCGTGCCGGCGTGCGGGTGCGGCAGGGGGACGTCATCGGCTTCGTGGGCATGACCGGGCTGGCCTCCGGGCCGCACGTGCACTACGAGTTCCTGAAGAACGGCCGTCAGCTCAACCCTCGCGGCGTGGACCTCGGGGACGGCGAGCCCGTACCCGCGGCACGGCGTGAGGAGTTCGCGCAGGCGCTCGCGGCATTCGACGGGCTGCTCGGACGACCGGGTCCGGCCGTCGCGCGCACGGACTAGCCGCGGCGCCGGATCCCGGGTACCACAACCCGTGCAGCTCTTTCCCGCACTCGATATCCGCGGCGGGCGCTTGGCGCGCGCGGTCGGCGACCCGCTGGCGCAGCTCCACTCCTGGAGTGCGGCGGGGGTGACCTGGGTGCACCTGGTGGACATCGACCGGGCCGAGGGGACCGGGGCCAACACCGCGCTCGTGCGGTCCCTGCTCCAGTCGCGTCAGGCCACGCGCGTGCAGCTCGGTGGCGGGCTCGTGGGACCAGCAGTCACGGCGGCACTCGGGGATGGCGCGGACCGCGTCATCGTGGGCAGTGCCGGAGTGGCCACGCTCGCCGACCTGCTCGCGCGGCATGGGCCGGACCGCGTAGGGTATGCGCTCGACGTGAAGGATGGGTCCGCGTGGAGCCCAGACGGCACGGTCGCCGGTGACCCCATGGCCCTGTTCGATCAGGCGCTGGCCGCGGGTGTTCACACCGTGGTTGTCCGCGACCTCGAGCGGGACGGGACACTGGCGGGTGCCGCCCTCGACTTGGTCGCGCCGTTCCGGCGCGACGGCGTCGATGTCGTGCTCGCGGGCGGCGTGCACTCGCTGACCGATCTCGTGGCGGCCCGGGATGCCGGCGCGGCCGGCGCGATCGTGGGGCGCGCGCTGCTCGAACGGCGGATCGGTATCGAGGAGGCACTCGCATGCTGTGGGTGATCGCGAGTGCTGCGGCGGTGGTGGTGGCCGGGTACGTATACCTGGTTCACGAACGGCTCGGCATCGAGGGTGCCGGCCTGATGCTGGTACGTGCGGTCGCCTTCCTCTCCCTGTTCGCCCTGCTGGCCAACGTGGCGGTACGTCGGTCGAACCGGGCAACACCGGTCACGGTCGCCGTCGACGCGTCCCTCAGCATGGACCATCCTGGAGCGGAGTGGCGCGCGGTGCTGGATACCGCGGTGGCGCTCGCCGGACGGAACGGACTCCTACTGCGGTTCGGCAGTTCCGTGGCCCCGTTCGATTCGACCCCTCCAGGGGAGGGGCGGTCCCGCGTCGGCGATGTGTTGCGCGTCGCCGCGGCACGGGGCGGGCCCGCGATCGTCGTAACGGACGGCGAGCTGGATGACTTCGCGGCGCTACCCCAAGAGCTGCGTGAGCGAATACGGGTCGTGCTGTTGCCACGGCCTGC
>JAOUDR010000688.1 GCA_029859185.1 Gemmatimonadota bacterium | reverse complement strand
GGCCGGCTTCATCGGCTCGCATGTTACGCGCGAGTTGCTGGAGAAGGGCATTGCGGTGACTGTGCTGGACGACCTGTCCACCGGGAGGAGGGAGGCCGTGCCGGATGCGGCCACTCTCGTCGTGGGCGACGTTCGCGACCCCGCCGCCACTCGTGCCGCGCTCGAGGGAGTGGACGCGGTCTTCCACCTCGCAGCCAAGGTCTCGGTGCGCGGGAGCTTCGAGCAGTTCTACGAGGACGTCGAAACGAATGTCCTCGGCACCGCGAACCTGCTGCGATGTCTCGACCCGAAGACGCTGCGGCGCTTCGTGCTGGCCTCCAGCATGGCGGTCTATTCCGAATCCGAGCCGGGCCGATCCGTTGGCGAGGGCCACCCCTGCCACCCGCTCTCCCCGTACGGGGTGGGAAAGCTGAGCGCCGAAATGCTCTGCTCGCACATCCTGCGGCAGATGGGCATCCCGTTTACGGCGCTGCGCTACTTCAACACTTTCGGCCCCGGTCAGCGATTCACGCCCTACGTCGGTGTCATCACGATCTTCGTGACCCGACTGCTCAGGGGTGAGGCACCCATGCTCCTCGGCGACGGGCTGCAGCGGCGCGACTTCGTACACGTGGACGACATCGCTGCCGGGACGGTCGCGGCGCTGGACGGACCTCCCGGCACCTACAACCTCGGCACCGGTGAGGGCACCACGGTGAAGGACCTCGCGGAGCTCCTGATCAGCCGTATCAACCCGAGGGCGGCAGTGGTCCACGCACCTGCCCAGGAGGGGGAGCTTCGCCATTCCGTGGCTGACATCGGCGAGGCAGTCTCAAAGCTCGGTTACCGCCCCCGTCGGCGCCTACGGGAAGACATCGGTTCCGTGATTGATGCGATCAGGGGAACAGGAGAATCGAGGTGACGACCGCACCCGACCATTCCGCCGACTCCGCAGGGAAGACTCCCTCGCTCGGCGGGAGCCGGACCGGCAACATCGTCCGGTACCTCCCCCTGCTGGCGGCACTCGTCGCCGGGCTGGTCCACCTCGGGCCGTTCTGGGGTGCGCAATTGCAGACCCCGCCGGGCTGGGAGTTCACCGGCAATTTGAACGGTTCGCCCGACGAGATGCAGTATCGCATGCTGATGGAGCGGACCCAGACGACCGGGCCGATCGTGGACAACCGCATGACGTCCGAGCCGAACGCTCCACACATCGCGATGTTCTTCTATTACGGAGTCGGGAAGTTGTCCGGGTGGCTCCACGCCCGCCCCGGCTATGTATACGCGTACCTCGGGGCCGTCCTCGCCATAGTGCTCTCCCTGGGGCTCTACTGGTGCGCCGGACACTTCCTGGGGTCGCGCTACCAGACGTGGTGGGTCTTTCTGTCGCTGCTGCTCGGCGGCGGTCTCGGCGCACACCTGATGCTGCTTGACGATGTCGATCGATTGCACAGCCTCACCCCATTCCGGAGGATCGTAACCGAGGGCCTCCAGAACTCGATCGTGTTCGAGCAGTACCGCAGTCACTACATCTTCACCACCCTCTTCGATACCCACTTCCTCTTCTTCCTCGTGGTGGCGCTTGCCGCCATCGCCAGCCTCTACCTGGCTCTGACCGCATTCACGGTGCCTCGCCTTCTGCTCGCCGGCTTCCTGTTCGGCACGGCGACGCTGCTGCATATCTATGACGGGGTCACGCTGTTGTTCATCGCAGCCGGAATAGTGGCGCTGTTCTGGCTTCGAGGGCTGCCGGTTCGCCACGCAGTGCTCACCTTCGCGCTGTGCGCGCTCCTCGTCGGTGCAGCCATCGCATGGCAGATGCTGCTCTACAAGCAGGCCGGTGTGCCCATCCCCGCCTGGCGGGCCCAGAGCGTCTACTTCTCCGAGCTGGCCCTGGCCTATCCGCTGGCTTGGGGTCTGATCGCCTGGGGGCTGGTCGGCTACTGGCGGACGGCGGGCGTGCGAGAGTGTTTCCTGCTCGGGTGGGCACTGGGGTGCACCGTCCTGACGCTCTCCGGGCCCTTCTATCCCTACTCTGACCGCGGTACACTGACGCTGCAGGTCCCACTCATGATCGTCGCCGGCGCGATCTACTTCGCCCGGCATCCGAGGGTCAACTGGCGGCATGCGCTCGTCGCCGCGGCGATCCTGGGCGCCACACCGGTCTGGCAGGTCTGGCGCATCCGGACCAACATGAGCTTTGCGGCGCA
>JAOUDR010000689.1 GCA_029859185.1 Gemmatimonadota bacterium | reverse complement strand
CGCACCGGCGTGGCAAAGGCGAGGTGCTCGCTCGGCAGACTCGGCCGGGAGCGGTAGAGCAGCGTGGCGGTCCCCGTATGTGCATCGAAGAGGTACGCCGCGCCGGGATCCACGTCGCGTGAGACGGAGATGATCCAGTAGCGCTCGTCGGCCGTCTGCGACCCGACACCAAGCTCACCGTCGGGCAACGCCGCGCGGATGCGCTCGAGGTCACGTGCGAACTCGTCCGTCTTGGGGTAGATCCGCACGCGGTCGCCCACGTACACGGTGGCGAGCAGGTCGCCCGTCACGTCCGAGAACGCGGCCCCGCCAAAGTCCACCTGGCCGTCGGGATCCGACTCGACGACTTCGAGGGCCTTGGTCTGGGGATCGAGCAACGCGAGCCGTGAGAGGTCCACGTCGGCGCCCTTGTTGGTGATCATGTAGACGCGGCGACCGTCCTTGTGCACCCGCAGGGGCCCACAGCTCTCCTCGTTGCTGCACTCGTAGACCGGGGTGAACGCGGCACCGTCCAGCCGCAGGACCTCGGTGCCGCCATCGTCCTTGATGCGCACGCCGAGGCGGATGTGGCCGTCGCGGTCGGCGAAGTAGCCGGCCACGCGGTCGTTGTTCTCGAGCACGAGCGTGCGCTCGCCGGTCGTGAGGTCGATCGTGTGGACGTCGTGCCACTGCGGATCGCGATCGTTCAGGCTCACGACGATCGTGTTGGGCGTCGTGCGCGGCACCGCGGTGATCCGTGCCTGGATGGCGCCGTACGGTGTGAGGTCGCGCGCGGCCGGCACGCCGGTGGCGGCCTCCGGCGCTGCGGCGGGATTCACGGCGTAGATGTGGAAGTTCTCGTTGCCGCCCTTGTCCTGCACGTACAGCAGGTACCTGCTGTCCTGCGACCAGAAGTAGCCGGAGACCGGTCGCGTGGTATCGGCGGTCACCGGCTTGGCCGCGTCGAACGTCTCGGCCGTGCGCTTGACCCAGATGTTCATGACGCCGTGGTACTGCTTGCGGAACGAGATGAACCGCCCGTCCGGCGAGATCTGCGCGCCCGAGATCTCGGGGTCGCCGAAGAACAGCTCGCGATCGATCAGCGGCGGCTGCTGGGCGGCCGCCGTCACCGGCACCGTTAGCAGGGCCACAAGTGAAATCAGAAAGGAGATGCGTCGCATCGTTTGGGCCTCGGTGTGGAGGGAGGGTTGGAAGTTAGCGACGGGGGCGGGGATCAGGGGACGGTAAGGGACGGTAGGAGACGGTAGGGGGGTGCAGCAAGGCCCCTACCGTCTTCTACCGCTGCTTACCACCTCCTACCGTCGCAGCGTCGTCCGCCGGGACCATTACGCTCTCGTTCTGGCACGCGACGAGTCCGATCGTGAACGCCAAACATGGGATGATGCGTCTCATGGGACTGCCCCTCCGACACCGGGAATGCGACGACACCCAACCGTGACCTGGCGGACACATGTGTCGGTGGGGCGTCTGGCGGGGGAGGCGCTCGCTCTGGCAACGGTGGGCCGTCAAGGCCAGGGGGCTCTGCGATTGCGACAAAGGTGGCACGATTGGCGGCAGGCGCAAGCGGAATTCCGAACCGTAAGGGTCCGGTTTTGGGATGACGGGATACGCTCATCCCGTCATCCACTGTGCTCCCGGGGAGTGCCCGTTCGACCTGGCACGACGTATCTCGCCCCACGGCGCCGGCTCTTACAATCCCTCGACGCAGTGCAACGACCATCTCCGCGTGATTCCGGTGCAGGCGCGTCGCGCCCCGGGCACCACCATTCCCAGGAGGAGTCGTGATGTATTGACTCTTTGTACGTACACCCACTAGGGTACGATGGTCGCGGGATTCGCATGGGCCCGGCCAAGCGCTTCGCGAACCTGGCGAAGCACGGTGTGGACTTCGTGGGTGCCGCGCGGGTCTTCGCCGGGCCGATCTTCGAGATCCCGGACCGGCGCCGCGACTACCGCGAGCTCCGTGTGGTCGCCGTCGGGGAGCATGCGGGCCAGCTCCTCACCGCGGTCTACACCTGGCGTGGCCCGACGCGACGGCTCATCTCAGCCCGACGGAGCAACCGCCGTGAGCAACAAGCGTATGAAGCGGCGCTCGCCGGGGCCGCGCGACCTGACGGACTGGGAACGCCTCCGCCAGCTGACGGATGAGGACATCGCCAAGGCAGTGGCTGAGGATCCGGATGCGGCCC
>JAOUDR010000083.1 GCA_029859185.1 Gemmatimonadota bacterium | reverse complement strand
CCGGCGCTCACCCCGGCCGGTTCATCGAGGTTCTGCCAGAACTGCTTCGGCAACGCCCGCTGCCGCGGCCACACCTCGTTGAGGGTGTCGGCCGCGTACAGCCGCCCGTTCTTCATCACGTACGCAAGACGCACCGTATTCCGGAGATCCGCCAACGGGTCGGCGTCGAGGACCAGGATGTCCGCAAGCTTGCCTGCCTCGACGGAGCCGAGGTCCTTCCCGAACCCGATCGCCTCGGCGCCGAGGATCGTCGCGGCCCGCAGCACGTCGTGCGGCGCCGCTCCTCCGGATCCCATGGCCCACAACTCCCAGTGGTAGCCGAGTCCCTGGAGCTGCCCGTGGCTGCCCACACCGACGCGTGCGCTGTCCTCGAGCATGCGCTTCACGAACTGGGCGTGCTTCGGGAACACGTACTCGTCGTCCAGGAACCACCCGGCCCCGCCCGGGCTTCCCCCCGCGCCAGGCCCGCGCCGCCTGCTGCGGGCGTCGACGCTCTGGTGCGGGGCAAACCGCCTGAGCTTGGCATCATCGTGCACGTTCTCGTGCGCGTAGAAGTAGTTCTCGCCGAACGGTCCCCCGTAGGAGACGAGCAGCGTGGGACTGTTGGTCGTCTGGGACGCCTTAAACAGCTGGACCACATCACCGAAGATGGGTGCAATCGGCAGCGAGTGCTCGATGCCGGGATAGCCGTCCAGCGCGTGGGTCAACTCGAGCTTGAAGTCGAGCCCACCTTCGGTGGTGGGCATGAGCTCGAGTTCCTTGGCTGCGGCGATGATCCACTGCCGCTGCTGGCGGTTACCCGACATGTACATCTTGAGTGTTTTCGTGTCGTAGTAGGTCGCGTACCGCTTGAGCACCGTCTTGGCGTGGTCGGCGTCGCGGATGGCCTCCGTGATGAAGACACCGGGACCCGTCGAGTACGTCCGCGGTCCGACCATGGCCCCGGTCTCGACCCGGTCCTGATAGCTCAGGATGTCGGTCGTACCCGTCTGGGGATCCCGGGTGGTCGTGACGCCGAACGCGAGGTTCGTGAGATACTGCCACACTTGCTGTGGGTGGATCTCGGGCACCAGCCACTGGGCGTGATAGTGCGTGTCCACGAAGCCGGGGAGCAGCGTCTTGCCCGTCACGTCCACGATCTCGGCCCCGTCCGGGACCTCGACCGCACCCGTCTTCCCCACCGCGACGATGCGATTGTCGGTGATGACCACGTCGGCACTGTCGATGATCTCGTGCCCCTTCATGGTGAGGACGCGCCCGCCCCGCAGCACGACGCTGCCACGCGGGACGTCCCGCGGAAGCGTGACGTGAATCCGCCGTTCCTGCGGCGTGTACGCGGCGGTGTCCGCCACGAGGCTGTCACCGGTGCGGACCGAGTCGGCCCGGGCGCGTAGCAGCGCGGCCTTGGCGCGGAGGTCGTCGGCCGCCTTGATCAGCGAGTCCGCCTGGGACAGCACGGAATCGGCGACCAAGCCCTTGAGCTTCGCCTGGAGCGAATCCGGCACGGACTGCTTGGCCTTGGTGAGGCTGTCCACGGTCTTCCGAGTGGCCTTCAGGCTGTCGATGATCCCACGCACCACGAGCGCCCGCGCGATCGTCTCGCGGCCCGCCGCAACCGTGCTGTCCTCGATGACCTCCACGCGATCCAGATCGTACGTGAACAGCGCGTTGCCGATGGCGAAGTGCACCCGACTTCCGTCGGCGCTCCATGACGGGAACTCGCCGCCCACGTCCGTGAGCTTCCGCACCTGGACCGGCGCCCCGTCTGGGTTGGCGACTGAGACGACCGGGGTCGGTCCGCCCACTTCGGGGATGTCGACCGTGTAGATGTCGGTGCCGACCTGCGCAACGGCGCGTCCACCCTTAGGAGAGATCATCACGAGCCCCGCCGGAGGAGGCTGCACGCCAGGCTCCGTCGGCTCGTCCCCCGCGATCAGGTCGGGCAGCTGCGGGAAGACACGTCGCGGCAGCTGCACCCACTCGTCGCCGTGCGGCGTGCCGATACCGGGTGGTAGCGAACCGCGCACCTGAAGGTGCTGCTTGACGTCCGTCCCGTCCCACCGGAACGACACGAGACCTTCGCGCGGACTGTAGGCATAGATCCGGTCCGGCTGGTCGGCGCGGAAATGGGCCACGTCGCGACTGCCGGTCGGCGCGATCACCGTGACGGCGCCGCCCGCGGCCGGTACCCAGACGAACTCGCCGCCGAGCGGCCCGAAGAAGATGTCAGGCGCACCCTTCAACTCACGCGCGGCCCCGCGGCTGGCCACCACGCGCTGACCGTCTGGCGACCAGGCCGGGCTGTAGTAGAGTGCCGCCGCACTCGTCAGCCGTTGCGGCGCACCACGCCCGTCCGCGCGGATCTTCATGATGTGCCCACCCACGGAGTCGTTCCACGTGACGTAGGCGATCCACTGGCCATCGGGCGACCACTGGGGATGGTATTCGCCCTCGTCGGCGCTCGTGAGGCGGCGCGCCTCACCACTCGGCATCTGCTTGATCCAGAGACGGTCGAAGGCCGTGAACACAAGCGACGAGCCGGTGGGGGACGCGACGGGTGAGCGAATCTGCTTGGCCGTCACGGCCGCCGCCGTATCCACCTGATAGGCGAACTTCACCTCAGGCCCGATCGCGGTCTGCGCGTCCGCCTCAAACGGGATCTCCGCCGGGGCGCTCCCGTCGACGGGCACGCGCCAGATCCTGCCGCCATACGACACGACGATCGCCCGCGCGTCCGGCGTGAAACTGTAGCCTGGCAGCACGTCGAGGGGGGCCCGGGACTCCTGGTCGTCCCGCTGCACCGGATAGGCGAGCCAGCGTTCCGCACCCGACTTGAGGTCGCGGATGCGCAGCCCGGTCTCGGTATTCTCGCGGGACCCGTAGACGAGCCAGCGTCCATCCGGCGAGACCGCCGGCCGGAACGCCGACCCATACCGGGACGTCATGACCGTCGAGTTCCCGGTCTCCCGGTCGTACCGGAACAATTGATACTGCGGGAAGAGCGCGTTGTACTGCCAGTCCCCGTTGCGGCCGGCAAACCAGATGTACCGCCCGTCAGGGGTCGGGGCGGCTCCGAGCGTCTTGAGTTGGGCCGGGGCGCGTATGATCGGGAGCGGGCTGCGCCGCTGCACGTGGTACATCTGGAGCTTGGCCGTGCCCCCGAGACCCGCCGAACGGCTGACCACGATGTGCTCCCCGTCTGGCATCCAGTCCGGCGAGACGTACAGGCTCGTGTTGCCGCGGGTGACCTGCGTCGTGTCGGTGAAGTCGAGACGCATGGTCCAGACGTTGTCGCCACCGCTCCGGTCCGAGACGAAGACGATCGTCTCGCCATCCGGGCTGAAGCGGGGTTGGGCGTCGAACGCCAACCCCTCGGTGATCCGCGTGGCTTTCCCACCCGCCATCGGGAGGGTGTAGAGGTCCCCAAGAAGATCGAACACGATCGTGCGGCCGTCCGGGCTCACGTCGAGCGACATCCACGTGCCTTCCGTGGCCGTGAACGTGGCTTTCCGTGCCTCCGCGAGCGGGAGCGGCTTGGGAGGCGTCCGTGCGCCGGGCCGCGCGGGTGCCTGGGCTGCCGCCGGCGTGGCCGCCATTATGCCGAAGGCCAGCGCCGCCAGAGCAGCGCGAAGCGGAACCGTCATGGCGGTCCTCCGAGTGCGTGAACGTGGCGCGATCACTGGGCACCTCCCTTGATCCCCGCCGCCGTACTGGGCGCGGTGTGCCGCCACGGCTCGTCGGGGGCTGGCCGCTGGCGCGGCCAGACCTCGTCGAGCGTGTTCCCATCGTAGAGCCGGCCATTCATCATCACGTACCGGATCGTGTTCGTGTTGCGGATGTTCTCGAGTGGGTTGGCGTCGAGGACCATCAGGTCGGCGAGCTTTCCCGCCTCGATGGAGCCGAGATCTCGACCGAGACCGATGGCCTCGGCCCCCATGATGGTCGCCACCCGCAACGCATCATGCTCGCTCATCCCCCCACTCTGGATGGCCCAGAGTTCCCAGTGGTACCCGAGACCCTGCAGCTGCCCGTGGCTCCCCACTCCGCTCCGACCACCTCCCTCCACGAGTGCCTTGATCCACGCGGCGTGCTTGTGGAACGCATACTCACTCTCGTGGAACCAGCCGCCCGGCCCGGGGCCGGGATTCCGGCGACGGATCTTGGCGTCGAGCTCGGCCTTGGGTGTGAAATGGGCGAGCTTCGCATCGCCCACGTTGTCTTCGTGCGTGTAGTAGTAGTTCTCGGCCCACGGACCGCCGTACGAGACGAGGAGCGTGGGGGTATTGGTGGTCTGCGACGTCTTGAACAGCTCGACGACGTCACCATAGGCCGGAATGATCGGCATCGTGTGCTCGATACCGGGGTAGCCGTCCATGGCGTGCGTCATGTTGAGCCGGTAGTCGAGGCCGCCCTCGGTCGTCGGCATCAACTCGAGGTCCTTGGACGCCATGATGAGCCACTGGCGCTGCCGGCGGTTCCCCGCCATGTACATCTTGAACGTCTTCGTGTCGTAGTACGTGCTGTAGCGACGCAGCACGTTCCGGGCGTGGTCGAGGCTCTGGATGCCCTCGGTCCAAAAGACCCCCGGCCCGGTGGAGTACACCCGCGGCCCCGGCATCTGGCCCGCCCGCACGCGATCCTCGTACGTCAGGACGTCCGTGGTCGCCGTCTGCGGGTCGCGCGTTGTGGTGACCCCGTAGGCGAGATTGGCGAGGTAGATCCAGGGCCGCTCCCAATGCATGCCCCACAGGTTCCACATGTGGGAGTGCGTGTCCACGAACCCGGGGATGATGGTCTTCCCGCTCACGTCGATGACGCGGGCGCCGTTCGGTGTCTGGCCCTGCGGGCCGATTCGCGTGATGCGGTTGTTCTCGATCACGACGTCCGCGTTCTCGAGGATCTCGCGGTCACGCATGGTGACCACCCGCGCGCCGCGCAAGACCACGGCCCCCTGCGGAATGTCACGGGTGGCGGTGACGGTGACGCGGCGCTCCTCCGGTCGATACGCGCCGGCCCGCATCGCCGCGGAATCAGCCCCGGCACGCCGGAGACTATCGTCCACGGTCGCCGCACGATCGAGATCGTACGTGACCAGCGCGTTGCCGATGGACCAGTGTACCCGGCGACCATCGGCACTCCACACCGCGAACTCGCCCCCAATGTCGGTCAGCTTGCGCACCGGCACCGCCGCGCTGTCGAGTTTCGTCACCATCACGGTCGGCACGGCACCGCCCGTCGTCGGCACGGGAATCGTATAGACGTCGTTGTTCACCTGCGCCAGCGCGAGCTTGCCGTCCGGCCCCATCAGGACCAGGTCCGCCGACGCCTCGGGCACGCTGCTCTCCCGCGCCGCATCGGAGAAATCCCGCGGCATGAGGATGTCCGAGGTCGGTAACCGTTCCCACGCGCCGGCAAAGACGGGAATCCGCCAGGTGACGCGCAGATGCGCCTTGAGGTCCGTGTCGTCCCACCGGGCCGACACGAGGGCCACGGTGGCGGGTCGCCCTTCCTGTGCGGGCATCCGGCCGTAGTAGTAGATCCGCTCGCCATCCCGCGTGAAATGCGGGCGCTGGCGTCCGTTCGTCGGTCCGATGACGGTCACCGCCCCACCGTCGGCCGGGAGCCAGACGAACTCCGCGCCGAGGCCCGTGAACACGAAGGGGTCGATGGCTTCCTGGAGATCCCGGGCGGATGCCCGCATCGCCACGATCCGCCGACCGTCCGCGGCCCACGCGGTCTGCTGGTAATAGGCCGAGGCCTGGGTGAGACGACGCGGCGTGCCGCCAGTCGCCGCGACACGCATGATGTGGCCTTCGGTCCCATCCCAGGTGACGTAGGCGATGGCGCGTCCGTCGGGCGACCAGGTGGGATAGTATTCGCCGACGTTCTGCGTCGTGAGGCGTCGTGGCGTCCCGTCCGGCAGATCCATCACGTACAGGCGATCGAGCGCCGTGAAGGCGATCCTCCCGCCGTCCGGCGACGGGACCGCATCCCGGATCTGCTTCACAGTGAAGGTCGGGGTGTCTTCGATTGGGTAGCTGAACTTGACCTCGGGACCCACCGCCACTTCCGCATTCACCGTGAAGGGGACCTTGGTCGGCGCCGCTCCGTCCACGGGCACCCGCCAGATCTCACCACCGTACGAGAGCACCACGGCACGGGAATCCGGGGTGAACGAGAATCCGGGCAGCACGTCCATGTTGGCCACGGACTCCTGCTCGTCCCGCTGGATGGGATACGCCAGCCAGCGCTCTTCCCCCGTGGACAACTCGCGCAGCCGCAAGCCCGTCTCGGCATCCTGGCGCGCCCCATACGCGAGCCACTGCCCGTCCGGGGACAATGCCGGACGGAACGCCGACCCGTAGCGGGAGCTCATGGTCGTCATCGTGCCGGCTTCCCGGTCGTACACACCCAGCTGGTACTGCGGCAGCACCGCGTTGTACTGCCACGCGCCGGCGCGCTGGCCGTACCAGACGTAGCGGGGGTCGGCGCCGAATGCGGGACCGAGCATGCGGAGCGCGCCCGGTGCCGAGACCAGGGGAAGTCCCGTGCCCCCCCCGACGTGGAACAGCCAGAGCTTCTCAAGCCCGAGCAGGCCACCCCCGCGCGAGACCACGATGTAGTCACCATCCGGAGTCCACTCGGGTGAGAGGTAGGTGTAGGCCACGCCCGTGGTCACTTGCTGCAGCACCCCCTCCGCGAGGGAGACGATCCAGAGGTTGTCGTCGCCACTGCGATCAGAGACGAACACGACCCGTGAGCCGTCAGGGCTGAACCGTGGCTGCATGTCGTGCGCGATGCCCTCCGTGATGCGGGTGGCCCGCCCACCGCTCATCGGGATCGTGTAGAGATCTCCCAGGAGATCGAACACGATCATCTGCCCATCCGGGCTCACGTCGAGGGATATCCAGGTTCCCTGCGTGGTCGTGAACCGGGCCCACCGCGCCGGCGTCAGGGGCAGGCCGGCGTCCGCCGACCCTGCCTGCGCCCGCATGGGGGCCGGCAAGAGGAGTGCGATCAGGGCGGCGACGAGGCTACCGCGGCGGAGGGGCTGACGCATACCGAAGCTCCCGAGAAGGACGGATGGCTACCTGCGGGGAACACTGGCCAGTCAGAAAAGCGACCAAACGATGAAGACGTCCCGCGCCTGGTGGGGGCGCAGGGTGGGAATCATGGCTTAGATGCAGTACGGAGGCAAATGGTCGCAGGTTCCAGCGCAGCCCCCAGGCCCCTGCCAAGGCCAGCCCCGGTTCCGGGGCTATTTCCGAGGACGGTTCTTCTTCTTCCGACGGCGCTCGGCAGCCGCGGTCTTGAGGCGCTTGGCCAGGCTGGGCTTCGTGTAGTGCCGCTTCTTCTTCAGGTCCAACAGGATCCCGGCGCGCTGCACCTTGCGGCGGAACGCTTTGATAGCCCAATCAAGGCGATCAGTCTCGCTCAGGTCGATGTGGGGCAACGTTCCTCCACTCAGGGTTAGAGCCGAAAAGACGACGGGGCCACCCCAATCAGGGATGACCCCGCAGTCTAGCGGGCTGAAGTGGCTCAGCCGATTTTCGCTACGTTCTCCGCCGCCGGGCCCTTCTTGCCCTGGACGATGTCGAACTCCACCTGCTCGCCCTCGGCCAGCGACTTGAAGCCGCTGCCCTGGATGGCCGAGTGATGGACGAAGCAATCGGGCTGGCCGCCCTCGGGCGTGATGAAACCAAAGCCCTTGCTGTCGTTGAACCACTTCACTGTGCCCTTGGTACGCATGCTGCCGAACTCCTTGTGTGTGCTGATGGCGTCGGAGTTCGGTGCTAATGCCGCCGACCCAACGTTCATCAACCATCTCGCGGTCGAAACCCCCGCGCCGGGTCGCCGGGAAGCCTCCCGGCATACTCAAACGGGAACCTGGCGTGTTCCCAGGTCCCCGCGTAAACGCTCACTGGTTGCGGTGCACCGCTCGCGGTGCGCCAATACGCTGGCATAAGAGTAATCCTCCGGGGAGCTTAGCGCCAGTCCGGCCCCGGGGCCGGACCCGCCGCTCGCCGAGGTTGGGGAGCCCCCGGTCGAAGGTCTGACAGATCCCCCCGGGAGCCGGCCTACCGGAGCCCCCTCACCTCTCTGGTGATGGGCGGCCGGCCCAATGTCGGGAGCCCGATCGGTTTTCGGCGTCCACCCGCCTGAGGGGGCACCCCTTTGGCGCCCGGTAGCCGAAAAGTCGCCGACCTGCGATCATCAGACGGCGCGCCCCGGGATGCGCGCAGCTCACTCCAACCGCTCGAGGATGCGCAATGCGCTACGGATGGCTCTCCCCCGTACTCCTGTCCGTCTCGATCTCCGCGGCCGCGGCCCAGCGGCCACAGGTCACCGCCGACGACTACGCCCGCGCCGAGCGGTTCTTGCGGCAACACACCGCACCCCTGGTCTTGGGGGCGTCCGTCCGGCCGACGTGGCTCGACGACGGCCGCTTCTGGTACCAGAACGACTTCGCCGAAGGCACCGAGTTCGTGCTGGTGGACCCCGCGCGGCGGCGCCGGACCCGTGCATTCGACCACGAGCGCCTCGCCGCGGCGCTCTCGGCGGCCACCGACACGACGTACGCCCCCTTCGACCTCCCCTTCGCGTCGTTCACGTTCACCCCGGATGGATCGGCCATCACGTTCGACGTCCGCCGCGGCAGCTACCGCTGCACGCTGGACGCTCCCCGCTGCGCGGTTGAGGAGGCGCCGCCCCGACGGACACCGGATCGGAACGCCATCGTCTCGCCCGACAGCGCGCGCGCGGTCTTCATCCGGGAGCACAACCTCTGGCTTCGGGACCTCACCACCGGGACGGAGACCCAACTCACGACCGACGGCGTTCCGGACTTCGGCTATGCGACGAACAATGCGGGGTGGGCGCGCAGCGACCGTCCCGTGGTGACCTGGTCGCCCGACTCGAAGCGCGTGGCCACGTTCCAGCACGACGGGCGCGGCGTGGGGGACATGTATCTCGGCTCGACGAAGGTCGGACACCCGGTGCTCGACGCGTGGAA
>JAOUDR010000687.1 GCA_029859185.1 Gemmatimonadota bacterium | reverse complement strand
GAAGGCACGCTGGGCCGTTGCCGTGGAGCCGGTCGCGGTATCGGTCACCTTGAGACGGGCGATGTACGTGCCGTGCGCGTCCTCCGGAATCCCCACCGTCAAACCGGAGACGAGCGGCTCGGCCCCGGGCGGCACGGTGAGCCGGTAGGTGAGATCGAGTGTGCCCCTCGTCCGCGCCGCCGCGTCCGCCACCGCTCGCAGGTCGCGGACCAACACCCGCCCTTCACGCACGTTCACGACCTCGAACGTGATCTCGAGGCGAGTCGCTTCGGTACTGTCCGCCGTTACGCCGTACATCTCCCAGTAGAACCGCGCGACCCCACCGGCGGGCACCACCAGGGAGGGGCTGACCGTGACCGGCTCCCGGTCCCGCAGCCGGTCGGCCGCGCGCCGCTCGTCGCCATAGTGCAGTTCGTCCGCTAGAACGAGATCCGAGAGCAGGCCGCTGGCTTCCGGCACGCGGATGACGTAGCGCGCCCGTTCCGCGGTCCGGCACGGCGGATCCAGCAACTCCAGGGAGTAGACGTACGTGCCGGGCCGGAGCGCGAAGCGAAACCGCTTGCGGGGGCGCTCGAGGAGGTCGATCTCGATCACCTTCCGCAGGAGCTGTTGATTCTGATCCAGCAGGAACATCCCGAGGAGCGGTCGAGATGCGTCACAGGTCACGGGATGCTGCCACGCGGTGTAGATGTCCACCCATCGCTGATCGCCGCGGAGGTACGCCACCAGCTGGTGATCGCGCGGGCCTAGCTCATCGTAGTCCTCGCTCACGAAGCCAGTCTGGTAGCGTGCATCGTCCTCTCCGGCGGCAAGATAGAGCGAGAGGGGTGCCCACTGGCCTTGCGCAGCACCGCGCACGATCGTCTCGTGGGTGGCCCGGGATACGAACACCTGGTATCCCCCGATGGCAAGCGGCACGCCGACACGCACCAACAGCATTGGGTCGCCCAGTGGACTGAACAGGCCGCTGCGATCCCCCTGAACCAGCCGCCGCGAGGCGTCCGCGAGGAGAAGCCGCACACGGTGCACCGTGAGCCGCTCGTTGTACGGCTGGAGGTAGAGCGGCCACGCGACCTGCCAGAACGTGCGCGTCGTGGTTCGCCGCGTCGGGTCTCCGCCGGACACCGGTGGATCCACCATCGCTCGACGTGCATCGAGCGGCACGAACCAGTCGGGCGCCTCGTCCATGACCCGGGCCGCCAGACCGTGACGTCCCTGCGCCCCATAGACCATCGCCCGAATCTCCTCCCCATCCCGTCCGCCGATCCGGCGCCCGTCCGGCCAGCAGCCGGCGACGCCCGTATTGGCTCGCAGGAGCGCACAGAGCGTGACATGCGCCCGTGCCGCGAGTGCGTCGAACGGCCACGGTGCCTGCGCCAGCGCGGCCGTGAGATCACCGATCTCGTCGAGCAGGGCCACGTGCGGCCCGGCGGCGAAGTATGCCAAGAGCCGGTACTGGCCGGGTGGGTCCTGGGCCACGAGGCCCGCCCGTATCGCGCCTCGCCCTTCACGCACGTAGAAGCGCTCCGCCGCCGAGTCGAGGCTGGCCAGGCGCTCCCCAAGCATCACCCAGCGTGCGGCAGCGGCGAGCAGGCTGTCGTCCGCCTCGTACTCCACGACCAGGCGCGCAAGCACGTCACGCCAGTCGTGGCCCAGCGTCGACGAGAGGCCTTCCAGCGTCTTCGGCCGGCCTCGCTGCATGGCAGCGACGATTTGCAGAAGATCCCCCCGCCGCTCCTCGATTACCGGGGGCACGAGGGCGCCGCGTTTCGCGTTCGCCCACCACGTGCGGTGGTGTTCAATCGCCTCGCGCCAGGCGACGCGCGCGTCGTCCCGGGCCCGGCCCCGGGCAATCCAGTCGACGAGAAACAGGGCGGCGAGTCCGTCGGCCGACAGGACGGGACGCATCGCGATCTCCTGCAACTGCGCAAGCGCCGTCGACGTGTCCGCCGCCTCGAGGGCCGCGCGCGCGGTCCCAAGGTCGGGAGGGGCCGTGGCGAGCTGCAGCAGCAGGACGGCCGCTACCATTTCAGGCCAAGATGCCCCGCTGCAAGTCGTAGTCCGATCAGTGTGAGTCGCGGCTCGGTCTGCTCGATCTCGGGCACCAGCGGCGCGATCAGTTCGGCAAGTCCTCCGGTGGCCACGACCAGCGGCACGTCCGTTCCGGGCCACTCCGCCTTGATCCGCCGGATC
>JAOUDR010000686.1 GCA_029859185.1 Gemmatimonadota bacterium | reverse complement strand
TCAGGTCGCCGTCCGCGATCACCGACGGCGGCGGGACGTGGTTCGCGGCCGGCGACCTGATGCTGCTGCTGATCGGCTGCGACGGGTCGACACGGTCGTTCTCGAACTTCGCGACCGGCTGGACGGTGCTGAAGGGGGCGCTCACCGACGGGACGGCGAGCTTCAACGCCTGGTACAGGATCGCGGACGGGGCGGAGTCGCAGAACGGCCAGATCTGGAACACCGGTACCGGCATCACCTGCTCCGGCTCGGAGCAGGGGCCGTGGCGGATCTCGGTGTACAAGAACTTCTACGGTGCGGGCGGCGTGATCGTCTCCACGGGGGCGACCGGCTCCGACGCGGCCCCCGACCCTGACTCGCTGACGCTCACCTGGGGATCGGGCGTCGACACCCGTGTGATCGCCGCCATGGCCTCGGACGGCTCCGTCACCGTCAGCACGTATCCCAGCGGCTACACGCTCAACCAGTACGCCGACCACTCGGGCGGCGGCGCAGGCGCGGGGCTGGGGCAGGCGGGCGCGAACGTCACCACGTCGCCGGAGAACCCGGGGGCGTTCGGCCTCTCCGGGACTGACGGCTGGGCCGCAGCCACCATCGGCATCCGCGGCGTCGCCGACGCCTACCAGCCCCGCTATGGCTTCACGAACTTCCAGAACCCCGGAGTCTTCTAACCGGAGGCTGACATGAACCTGCACCTGATCAGCGAAACCACCAGCACCCTCACGCTCGGCTACATGGCGATCCCGTTCAGGATGGAGTCCCTGTCATCACCGTCGACGGGAAGGCGTTGTGAAGGTGATGGCTAACGCATGAGCGTTTCGTCCAGCCCAAGCAGATTCGCTGGCCCCACCATTCTCGGCACCGGTGCCGCCACCCTGTTCACCTCGTCCGGTGACAGCCTCGTCGAGATGGTGCATGTGTCGAACCCGACGGGAAGCCCCGTCGATTTGACGATGTCGCTGGGGGCGGACGCCGCCGGGACGCGGTTCATCGACGGCCTGCCGATCGCCGCCGACAGTGAGCGGAAGTTCCGCTTCTACCTGCCGCTCGCCGACGGAGAGATCCTCCAGGCGTTCGCCGGAACGGGCAGCGTCCTCGTCGCCACCATTGACGGGCGGCAGCTAACAGCCGTTGAGAGTTTCATCCTGCAAGAGGACGGATCCGGGCACATCTTGCAAGAGGACGGCAGCGGCGGCATCCTTCAGGAGGCGTAATGGCGGACACGAAGATCAGTGACTATTCGGAGGCGACGAGCCTCGCCGCGACCGACCTGCTGGTGATCGCGCAGGAGGACACGGCGAACAAGAAGGCGACGCTGGCGACGCTGCAACTCGCCGTTGGTGGGCTGACGTCCCGGGAGACGCGCTCGTCCAACACGATCCTTGGGGTGGGCGACAAGGGCAAGATGATTGACATAACGGCTGCGATCACGCAGACGTTCACGGCCGCTGCCACGCTCGCCGCAGGTTGGTGGGTGATTCTGCGCAACGCGACCACCGACGGCACGACCGTCGTGACCCTCGACCCCAACTCGTCCGAGACGATTGATGGTGTCGCGACGCCTCGTATGTATTCCGGTGAAACCAGGCTGATCGTCTGCGACGGATCGAACTTCTACTCGCACCTTCTCGCGTCGGGGCTGGCGAAGTTCACGACAGACGGCACCTTCTACGTCCCGGCCGGGGCGACCACCGCCGACGTCGTCTGCATCGGCGGCGGAGGCGGCGGCGGAGGCGGGCGTGGCGGCTCGGCGGCAACGTACCGGCAGGGCGGAACCGGCGGCGGCGGAGGAGCACGCGTGAGGAACGTGTTTCCGGTAAGCGCCCTTGGGTCGGCTGGCAACTCCGTGACCGTCACGGTTGCGGCTGGCGGCGCGGGTGGGGCTGGCGGGTCGTCATCCGATGGCACGAGCGGAACCGCTGGCGGCAACACGTCACTTGGAACTCTGCTCGTCGCACACGGCGGCGGCTACGGCTACCGCGGCTCCTTTACGGGGGCAACGTCCGGCGGCGGCGGCGGAGGTAACGGGGCGGCTGGCGTGGACGGCAGTAGCGGCGATTCGCTCGGCGGGATTCAGACGTCGCTAACGGTCAAACATGCCAACGGCGGCGGTGGCGGCTCGTCGTTGGCGGGCAGCGATCCCGGCGGGGCGGCGGAGTACGGCGGCGGTGGCGGCGGGATGGGCTTAGGAACCGGTGTTG
>JAOUDR010000082.1 GCA_029859185.1 Gemmatimonadota bacterium | reverse complement strand
CCACTATCGGTGAGTGCCGCCAGCAGCCGTTCGTTCGGTGCGTCGTCCCCCCGGAGCCGGAAGCACACGAGGTTGAGGGCAACCGGAGCGACGATTTCGAACCGTGCATCGGCCCGCACCCAGTCGGCGAACCGCCGCGCCAGCTCGACATGATGGCGGATGTGCTGCCGCAGTCCCGCCAGCCCGTAGGAGCGCATGACGAACCAGAGCTTGAGCGCGCGGAACCGCCGGCCGAGTGGGACCTGCCAATCGCGGTAGTCGATCACCGCGCCCGCCTCGGTGGCCTGGTTCCGCAGGTACTCGGGGAGGATGCTCAGCGCCCGGAGCAGGGCACCACGATCGGCGACGTAGAACGCGTCGCAGTCGAAATTCGTGAGCAGCCACTTGTGCGGGTTGACACAGTAGCTGTCGGCTCCGGCGACCCCGTCCTGGAACTGTCGGAACTCCGGACAGATTGCCGCGTTGCCGGCGAGCGCCGCGTCGACATGCAGCCAGACACCGTGCCGCCGGCAGATTTCGACGATGGCGGGAAGCGGGTCCATGGCGGTGCTGGACGTCGTCCCGATGGTGGCCGCCACGAAGCACGGGGTTCGGCCCGCGGCGCGGTCGGCGCGCAGCGCGTCGTCCAGGGCGGCGGGGCGCATGGCGAAGGTGTCGTCCACCTCGATCAGCCGCAGGTGCGCGCGGCCGAGACCGGCAATGCCCACGGCCTTCTCGACCGACGAGTGGGCTTGGGTGGACGCGTACGCCGTGAGCCCGGCCGCGAGGCCGCGCTCCGTGGCGGCCCCGTCCGTCGCTCGATCGCGGGCCGCGAGCAGGGCGCAGAGCGTGGCGCTCGAAGCGGTGTCCTGGATGACGCCACCGCCGGTCCCGCGCGACGTGAACGCCTCGGGAAGACCCAGGGCATCGGCGAGCCAGTCCAGCACATGGGTCTCGAGCTCGGTGCACGCGGGACTCGTCGCCCACAACATGCCCTGCACCCCCAGCCCCGCCGACACCAGCTCGGCCAACATGGCCGGCGGCGACGCGTTGGCGGAGAAGTAGGCGAAGAAGTTGGGAGACTGCCAGTGGGTGATGCCGGGGAGAATCAGCCGCTCCACGTCGGCGAGAATCGCCTCGTACGGCTCACCGTCTTCCGGGGGGGCTGCCGGTAGCGCCGCGCGCAACGCGCCGGGCATGACGGCCGACAGCACGGGAAACGACTCCACCCGTTCGAGGTATGACGCGATCCAGTCCACCGTCGCGTAGCCGTGACGGCGGAACTCGTCAGGGGTCATGTGCCGCGGTGGGTCGGGCAAGACGACGCGTCCACGCGGGTTCATCTGCTCCGCCACGCGCGAGGGCACCCGAGGCTCACCGCGTGGGTCACGACCGGGCCGCTCGTGCTCCGTGAAGCTACGGACCGCGGCACGGAGCCGCTACCGGACGCAGCGCGCACAAACACGTCGGGCCGCGCGGAAGACCGCGCGGCCCGAGCTTTGGGGCCCTGCCCCGCCTACTTCGCGGGCTTATGGCAGAGCGTGCAGTTCTTGTTGTCGATGCCCTTGTGATTGGCAGGTGCGGCCTTCATGCCCTCCATGGCACCACCATGGCACATCAGGCACTGCTCGCGCCCGGCAACGTCGTGCGTCATCGCCGGGGGCGTGGCCGTCTGCACGGGAGAGTCTTTTGCGTGACAGAGCGTGCAAGCGTCGTTGGCGATGCCCTTGTGCCCGGCGGGCATGGCTTTGATGCCCTCCATGGCGCCTCCATGGCACATCGCGCACTGCTCGCGGCCTGCCGTCTCGTGGGTCATGACCGGCGGCTTCTTGGCGTCCTGCGCCTGTGCCGGCTGCGCCACCGCCAAACACGCCAGCCCCACACCCATTCCAACCAAGTACGTCCACCGCATGCCCGACCTCCGGTTTGGTTTGCCTGTGTTGTGATACCCGTGGAATCAAATACGGATCCCGGTATCCGCAAGACCACGGATACCGGGATCAGATCACTCTATGAAGAACTGCTTACCTTCGCTGGCGGCTCGTCTCCGGAATCGCCGCGCCGTGACACACCCGGCACATTTCCTCGGCTCGGCTCTGCAGTTTCTCCGGCGCGAAGCCTGGGCCGTGCGGGTTGAACTGCCGGTGACAGGTGAGGCAGTCGTTCTCCACGTGGCACGAGACACAGGACTCGAGGCTCTGCCGCGCCGCGGGCCCGTGCCCGCCGAGGAACTGTGGCGCCTGGTCGTGGTACCCGCGGTTGATCGGCCCGTTGGCCACCAACCCCGCCTGCTTGTGACACGACGTGCAGAAGCCGCCCGTGTTGTGACAGTTGGCGCAGGACACCTCGCGGCTGTACGCCTGTTGCGGGTGCGAGGTAAGGAACCCCGGCTTGTGATAGCCCCCGGCTGACGCCGGGCTGGGCCGGTGACACTCGAGACAATCCTGCCGTACATGGCACCCTGCACATGCCTCGGGACGCGAGTCGGCCAAGCCGCCATGGCCATTCGCGAACTCCGGCGTGTGCGTCGCAGGTGGACGGCGTTGGACCTGCACGTTGAGGCCGGTGCCCGAGGCCGCCGTCGGGAGGCCCTCCGCCACCTGCGGATTGCCGCGGTGGCACTGCCAACAGCTCTCCTGCGCGTGGCAGACCGCGCAGGTGGTGCGCTGTGCTTCCACCACTGTCTTGTGTGTTGCCAACCAGTCCGGCGCCCGGTGGGAAGCCGGAGCCTGGGCGGAGAGCGTGCTCGCCGTGGCGAGCAGCAGTCCGATGCCGAGCAGCCGTGTCATTGCGCACCTCCCTCGGGAATCCGCAGGATCGAGGGCGGCAGCGTGGGCCGGTCGGCCGCACTGCCGAACCCGAACCGCAACCCGATGTGGAACCGGACCTGATTCCAGTCAAACGCCGCCGCGTCCGGACGATCGCGCTGCTCGGCCAGGTACCAAGCGCCGCCGAAGGCCCGGAGACCCGGGCGGACTTTGGCATCGGCGTCGAGCCCGAACCGCCACAACGTGTTGTTGCTGTAGCGGAACTCGAGCGCGCGCTCGACGTACGCCCCACTGATGCGGAGATTCAACATGTCCCGGGCCCGCCAATTGACGCCCAGGTCTACCGTCTGGGCCTGGGCACCCACGCCGAGTCCCGCCTGGTAGTCCACCGTGGCGTTGAGCTGCGGTGAGTGCCGGTACGTTGCCCCGAGCCCGTACCGCCACCCGTCGGTCTCGACCGTCATGAGCGCCGAGGCTGCCTCGGTTTCGTCATACCCGTATTTTTCGACCCGCCCCCGCACATCGAGTTTCGCCAACACGTGTACGGCCGCCTGCCCGTAGAAGGCGTTGTAGGGCACGGGGCTGAACGCCGTCCAGATGGACCACAGTGGGAACCGCGGGCGATACCGCCGGGCCCCGAGCGTCACGCTGCCAAACCCCTTGGGAAGCATGCCCGTGATGGCGCCGTCGGCATTGCCGACACTGCCGAGCGCCATGTCGTACTCGAGTCCGCCCGACAGGTGCACCGACCGGTGCGGGCGCAGCGCGACGTCTCCGCCCAGCAGTTCGGACGCGACGGTCGTGACGCTGTTCTCCGACGCCCATTCCCGCTCGTACAGCACGCGCCCGGTGAGCCAGGGCAGGTTCCAGTCGAGATCGAATCCCAGCAGCATGTCGCGCGTGCTCGGCCGATACTCGTCGAGCGGATCGAGCGAGGCATCGGTCCAGGGCACCAGCGCCCCGCGCGCCAGGGCCCACCCGTAACGGGCACTGACGCCAATCCGCTCTTTCGGCTCGTGGAACCGGACCTGGGCGCCGTCGAACGCCGTGTAGCCGAAGCGGGACACGTTCGCGACCCGGCCGCCCCGCAGCGCATACCACGGCCCGTCGTAGGCGAGATAGGCCTCGATCAACTGCGCAGGCGGCTTGGTCCCCGGCCACGCGCCCATCGATTCCTGGGTGCTGAGGCTGGTGGTTGGGCCGGCTTTGCCGTCCACGGCGAGCCGCCCGGATCCTTCGAACCGGAGCCCCCGTACCCCGAAGTTCCACAGGGCAAAATCCACCGTGGCCGCGAACGGGTACGCCTGGACCTTGTCCCCCGGCCGGTAGAAGATGCAGTACGCCTGGCCAGCCAGGCAGGTGACGCCGATGCCGCCCGGCGTGTAGAGCAGGCCGTTCTGGACCTGGACCTGATCGATCGGGATGCTGTCGAGTTGCCAGCCCCGATAGCTCACGCCCTGGACTCGCGCGTCCAGCTCTACCCGGTACCCTTGCGCATCGAGCCGACCGGCGAGCAACGCCAGCGTACCCAATGTCGCGAGCGACAGGAGACTGGAGACTCTCACGATTCCTCCCCCGGGACGCGGCGCGGTCGTGCTCCGGCGCCTCCCCGGATTGTGGTGCGGCCCGCGGCCGCGGTCTCGCCCGTCAGCGATACCCGAAGAGCATCGAGTAGACGATCAGGGCGATCAGCGTCAGCCCCACCGCCAACGCGGTGAAGCCGAAGATCTTGAAGACCCGCTCGAGCTCCCGCGGATACGGGTCGACGAGGGTCTCGGCCAGCTCGCCGCTGGTCACGAGTCGCTCGTACTCGCGCGGTTTGTCCTGCTTCAGCTCGGCAATCGACACGCGGCCGGTGAAGATGACCGGGTCCATCGGGAACTTGTCCAGGCGGAAGTGCGTGTTGAAGAAGTGGATGGTGAAGATGAACCCCACCGCCAGCAGCGCCTCATCGCTGTGGATGATGGTGGCCACGTTGACCGTCCACCCCGGCAACACCTGCGTGAAGAACTCGGGGAACCAGAGCAGCATCCCGGTCGAGCCGATCACGAACATCCCCCAGAACACGGCGAAGTAGTCGAACTTCTCCCAGTACGTGTAGCGGCCGTACCCCGGGCGGGGCCCTTTCCCGAAGAACCACTTGACCGATTGCCAGAACTCGCGGGCGTCCGTAGGTGTGAACAACAGTGACGTCTCGGACTGGATGAACCGGAGCCACGACAGGCGGGTCCGGCGCTTCCGCTTGACGGCATCCACCAGATGGGTGAAGAACACGCCACCGAGCGCAACGGCCGCCATCCGGTGGAGGACACCCGTCGTCGAGAAGCCACCCACCGCCCCCGCGAACCACTGCGCCCAGCCCATGTAGGAGAACTTGAGCGCCATCCCGGTGAGCGCCAGGGTGAAGAAGCTCAGCAGCATCACCAGGTGCATGCCGCGCTGGAACCGTGTAAACCGGCGGTGGAGCTTGTCTCCGGGCACGTGCCCGTGCCGCCGCCGCCACAGCTCGGGGGAGCGCCAGAGCCGGAAGAGCCACGCGAAGGTGTGCAGGAGCGCGAAGGACAGCGTGCCCACGAGCAGCGCCGTCATGCCCCAGAACGACCAGAAGAGGAACGGCCACTTGGCGGCGTCGTGGTGCGTCGCGTGGGTGAGATAGCCCGTGAAGCGCTCACTGACGCCGTCGTGGCACTTGGAGCAGGTCGCGACGATGTTCCGCCGGCTCAACGTCGACGTCGGCTCGTCCGGCGAATGGATGTTGTGGGTGCCGTGGCAGTCGGAGCACTTGGCGGCTCCGGCATCGCCGAGGCGCGACACCTTGCCGTGGAACGTGTCGAAGAAGGTGGTGGCCTCCGCTTCGTGACACCGCCCGCACTGGTTCATCATGTTCAGCCGGAAATCGCCGCGATCCGTCCGGCTGATCGTATGGGCAGAGTGGCAGTCCTCACAGGTGGGGTACTGCTTCAGCTCCCCGTCCACCATGCCGGATCGGCCGCCATTCTCCCCGTGGATGCTCTGGCGGAACTCCTGTTCGACGCCGTCGTGACACGACCCGCAGGTCTCCGCGATGTTGTCGTGGTGCACCGAGGATGCGGAGTCCGAGGGCGGGAGCACGCGATGGGTCGTGTGGCAGCTGGTGCAGGTCGCCGTGACCAGGAGCCCGCTCGAGATGAGCCCCTTGCCGTGGATGCTCTCCTCGTAGCTCTGCACGATGTCGCGGAACTCCGCGGCACGCGGTCCTCCCACACCGAGCTCTCGCAGCCGGTCCCCGACGCGCGCGCGCGCGATCCGCACCGCGGCGGTCTCGCCCTCGCGGTGGCACTGGGCACAGAGCACGGGCACGTTCCGCACGAAGGTGGGCGACTTTGGGTCGACGCGCGGCGGGGTTTCGTGCTTGTCGTGGCAGTCGACGCAGCGGGGTGCGTCAGGGTCTCCCTCGGCGGCCAGCTGCCCGTGCAGGCTGGCGGTATGATCCTGGACTTCCTGGAGATGGCAGACGCTGCAGTCAACCGCGTCGGCACGCGACGTCACGCATGCCCGGGTGCGATCCGAGGGCGTCACGTCCGTGTGGCACTGCGCGCACGCGGTCTCGCGGTGCTCGCCGTGCTCGTAACCCTCCCGATTCACGTACAAGGACGTGGAATCACCGTTCGCGAGGCCGCGCAGATCCGGATCAGCGTGGCAGCGGAAGCAGTCCTCGTTGGCGGCCCCAGCGGTGTAGATCACCCGCCGGATCTGGTGCGGGGAGTGGCAGTCCACGCAGGCAGGGATCTTGTGCGGCTCGGCTTCCCACAGCCGCCCCTCGATCACCTGGCGGTGGACCCGCTCGATCTGCGCGTGGCACTGCGTACACGTCGCGGCGATGTTGTCGTGCGCGATGCTGGACCGGGGATCGGTGTGCGGGAGGATGAAGTGCGACGTATGGCAGGACGTACATACGGCTGAAACGATCAACCCCTGCCGGAAGAGCCCCGCGCCGTGAATGGACTCCGAGTAGTTCTCCAGGATGCTGTCCTGCGGAATCGTGCGGCGGCGGGAGACGGGGGTGCCTTCCTGGTGGCACTGGCCGCAGAGGAACGGGATGTTCATGACGGCCGTGCGGGCCAGCGGATCCCGGTGGGTGCGGACCTCGTGCACGCCGTGGCAATCCTCGCAGGTCGGCGCCAACGGGTCACCGCGCGCGGCGGCCTGGCCGTGGAGCGACTCGTGATGCTGTTCCCCCTGCACCCGATGGCAGCTCGCGCAGTCCACCTTGGCGCGGTCGGCCGGGTGCGGGAAGCCCAGTGCCCCGTGGCACGTCGTACAGCCCATCCCCACCACGCCGTGTACCGACCGCTCGACGGACTGCTGCGTGACGACGTAGCGGTTGGGGTTGGGTTTCGTCTTGAAGAGGGACGCGGACGCGTGGCACATCATGCACGTGGCGTCGTCCTGGGCGCGCGCGCCCCGGGGCGACGCCACCGCCCCGAGGAGAACCACGGCCACGACGATGCCCGGGAGCCTCATCCGCTCCACACCCCTAGCTGCCGTGCCGCGTCGCCGCACGGGAGTCTTCATGATCTCGGCCTCCCGGTCCGGGAGAATACTTAGCCGATTGACCATGAAGAGCCCGTGAAGTGGACCCTAAGCCTATTCTCACGCGCGTTTTGCGCTCCCCAAACGTGCGCCGTGCCACATTGGGGGTGCGGGAGAGAAGACCGAGCTCTGTTGGCCGCAAGGCCGAGAAAGGACTACCCGCATGAACGCGCTCTCGCGCCGTACGTTCCTGGTACGGGGGGGCTGCGCAGCGGCGGGCCTGGCAGGCGCCTCATCGAGCGCCGCTGCAACTCCTCGTACCACCGAAGATTCCCGTGACGAGACCCTGGCTGCCGGTGCGTCCGGGCAACACGCCATGCTGTTCGACTCCACGCTCTGCGTCGGCTGCCGGGCGTGCGAGCTGGCCTGCAACAAGAAGAACGACCTCGGGCGCACACCGGAGGAGGTCTTCCGGGGCCGCGGAGCCCAGGATGCCCGCGCCCTCGGCCCGGACGTCTTCACCTACGTGACGTTTCACCAGTGGGAGGCGGACCCCACGACGGCCGCGTTCGGGAAGATGCAGTGCATGCACTGCATCGAGCCGGCGTGCGTTTCGAGCTGCCCGGTGAACGCGCTCCACAAGACGTCCGAAGGCCCCGTCGTGTGGGACGGCAGCAAGTGCCTGGGCTGCCGGTACTGCATGATGGCGTGTCCGTTCGTCGTGCCACGCTTCGAGTGGGACTCGCGCAACCCCCGCATCCGCAAGTGCGACATGTGTGCCGACCTGCTGGCCGAGGGGCAGCCGCCGGCCTGCGTGGCCGCCTGCCCCACGAAGGCCCTGCGGACCGGCACGCGGGCTGAGCTGCTGGCGGAGGCGCGCCGGCGGATCGCCGCCCGCCCCCGCCGGTACGTCCACCACGTGTACGGGGAGCATGAGGCCGGCGGCACCAACTTCCTGCACCTCGCCGGCCGGCCGTTCGAGGAGTTGGGGTACCGGCGCAACCTGCCGCTCCGTTCCTATCGCGACTACACCCGACCCGCGATGGCGGCCATTCCCTACGCGATGGTGGGGCTCACCGTCATTCTCGGCGGCGTCCGCTGGGTAGTGGAGCGACGCACCGACGTTGCCCGCCGCGCACGGGCCGCGCGGCAGGCGCACGATACCTCCGGAGGTGAGCGATGACCGTCCCCTCCTTCCTGCGGACACCGGTCACGCGCGGCGTCGGCATGCTGGCAGTGCTCGGCGCCATCGGTCTCGGCCTCATCGCCTACCGGTTTGCGGCCGGTCTCGGCGCCGTCACCAACCTCAGCGACGGCTATCCCTGGGGATTCTGGATCGGGATGGACGTGCTCGTCGGCATCGCGCTGGCCGCGGGGGGGTTCGTGATGGCCGGGGTGGTGCACCTCTTCGGCGGACACCGCTTCCACCCCCTGGCCCGACCGGCGGTGCTCACGGCGCTCCTGGGCTACCTCCTCTTCATCTTCGCGCTGAGCGTGGACCTCGGTCGCCCGTGGAACATCTGGCAGGCGCTGATTTCCTGGAACCACGTGTCCCCGATGTTCGAGGTCTCGTGGTGCGTGACCTTCTACACCTTCGTGCTCGCCCTCGAGTTCGCCCCGGTGGTGTTCGAGCGGTTCGGATGGCGCACGCTGCACCGCTGGTGGTTCCAGTCCACGCCCTTTGCCATCATCGGGTTCGTCATGCTCTTCGTCTTCGCCATGACGGGGAGCCCCGCGTGGGTCCTGGCCATGGGCGGGGCGCTGGGGCTGTGGGAAACGCTCATGCGCCTGGGCGTGATGCGGCGCGATCACCAGATGCCG
>JAOUDR010000685.1 GCA_029859185.1 Gemmatimonadota bacterium | reverse complement strand
TCGTCGCGTACCACCAGCTCGACGATGGCCGGCGCGATCGGAGTCGGCTGGACGATCTCCGCCCGGGTGCCCCGGGGGAGGCGTAGCTCCGTACCGTTGGGAAAGCGCTCCCGGACCGCGATGCGTCCCACGAACGACAACGCCCCGGTCGTGGAATCCACCACCGGGCTGATGTCCCGGAGTCGCCCCACGTCCAGGCCGCGCAGCACGACACGCGTGTCCTGGCTCAAGGCCTCGGCCGACACGGCGCGCAGGTAGTACGTCGCGCGCCCCTCACCCAGGCCGCTCGTGATGATCACCATGCCCACGGCGACCCCGATCGCGATCAGGATGAACACGCCTACCAGGAAATCGGTCCGCTGGGTGTTCACGGTCTCCTCACGACTCCGCCCGGAGCTTGCCGCCCGTCACCCGATAGCGCTCCTCGAACCGGGAGCGCAGTCGGTCCGGGAGCGCCTTGGCCGTGACAAACACCGCCCGACGAGCTCCATCGGCGGTCTCGCCACCGCGCGCCAGGTCGAGCAGCTCGGCCGCCGCCCCAATCCCAATCCCGTCGAACGGCTGATCGAGAATCACCAGGCTGGGATCGAACACCATGGCCCTGGCAAACGCCGCGCGGCGGCGTTGCTCGTCATCCGCTTCCGACGGGCGCAACTCCCCGGCGCCGGCCAAGCGGAACGCGCCGAGGATGACCCGGACCCGGCCCTGGATTTCCCGCGGCGTGAGCGGACTGCCGAACCGCAAGGGCAGTGCGATGTTCTCCGCCAACGAGAGATTCTGCAACAGCCCGTCGCCCTCGGGAACGTATCCCGCCTGCCGACGGAAGGCGAGCGCCGCCCGGCGCGACAGCGCGGCCACGCGCTCGCCGAACAGCAGCGCCTCGCCGCCATGGTCGGTGTCGAGCCCGAGGGCGATGGCACCGAGGCGGTCGATGCCGGTGGCTGCCTCCCCCACGACCAAAACCGCGCGATGCGAGGGGACGGTCAAGGCCACCGTGGTCGTCCGGGATCCGTCGAGCACGACGTCCGCGAACGCCAGCGGAGCGCTCACTGCACCACCGCCACGAACAGTGCGGAGAAGATGAAGATGAGTATGATGCTGACGATCACCGCTTCACTCGAGGCAATCGGGACCCCGGTGGCCCGGCGCACGCCCAGCCCGTGGAAGCTGGGCACGACGCCGATCACCGTCCCGAAGACGACGCCCTTCGCGAGCGTGAGCCAGACATCGCTCAAGCTCAGCGAGCGGAGCACGATGTCGAAATAGCGAGCGCTGCTCATCCCGTTCATGACGGCGGCGGCGAGGCCGGCCACGACCGCCACGCAGTCGAACAGCAGGATCAGCCCGGCGACCGAGACGATCGCGGCGACGAAGCGGGGCAGCACCAGGTATTGCAGCGGGTCGATGCCGGTGCCCTCGAGCGCCCGGATCTCTCCCATGACCGAGTTCGTACCCAGCTCGGCGGCGATGGCCGTGCCCGATCGGCCGGCCACCACAATGGCCGTGAGCATCGGGCCCAGTTCGCGCACGATGGCGACGACCATGAGCGTCCCGATCATGTCGGTCGCGTTGACCCGGCCCAGTTCCCGGACCGTCTGGGAGATGACCAGGAAGCTCAGGATACCGGCCAGGACGATGATGATGGGGACGGCCTGGAGCGCCGTGAACCAGACCTGGTTCACCATCACGCGGCGCACCACCCGCCGGCCGCCGGGTGAGAGCGTGACCCCCGCGCCCACGGTGCGCACGAAGAAGCGCGCCAGGGCACCCGTGCGGGTGACCCGGCGCGCCACGCCCCGACCGAGTGCGGCGATCGGTCCGATCACCGCCGCAGCCGCTCAGCCTCCGACCTGCCGAAGGGCTTCCTGTGCCTCCGTGTAGTCGGGAAACTCGGCCAGCGCCCGGCTGAACAGGTCCTTGGCCTTGGCAGTATCACCGCGGTCCTGATAGAGCAGGCCCTTGGTGTAGTATGACACCGCCTGCGTCTTGTTGAGCTTGTCGGCCCGCTCTTCCCGCTTGGCCTGCACTTCCTTGGGCAGGGCGGGGAGCTGGAGATCCTTGGTGATCTTCACCGCGGCGTCAACCACGCCCTTCGCCATATCCTCGCGCTTGAACGTGGTCCGGTCGGCCTTCTCGATCTCGGACGTCTCGGTGTTCACGATCTGGATGTCGAGCCGCATGGTCCCGTAGGTGTCCACGAAGCCACC
>JAOUDR010000684.1 GCA_029859185.1 Gemmatimonadota bacterium | reverse complement strand
AGGGAACTGGACGGTCCACGTTCCGTCGGGAGCGGTCACGAGCATCTACGAGGCGGCGATGCGGTATCAGGCGGAGGGCACGCCGCTGGTGGTGCTCGCCGGCACGGAGTACGGCACGGGCAGTTCGCGCGACTGGGCTGCCAAGGGGACCACGCTGCTCGGCGTGCGCGCGGTAATTGCCCAGAGCTTCGAGCGCATCCACCGCAGCAATCTGATCGGGATGGGTGTCCTGCCGCTCCAGTTCCCGGCGGGGAAGTCCGCGGCCGACTACGGTCTCACCGGCAGGGAGCGCTTCACCGTGACCGGCATTGCCAAGGGCCTCAAACCCCGCGGCACGGTCCAGGTGCGGGCCGAGGGCGAGGGCGGCAAGCCCACCACGTTCGATGTGGACGTCCGGCTCGACACGCCAATCGAGGTGGAGTACTACCGGCACGGTGGGATCCTGCCGTATGTGCTGCGGCAGTTGGCTAGATAGGGCGGGCAGAACAGAGACGGACAAGAGGAGACGGACAAGAAGAGACGGACCGACTCGGATGCCTGTCCGTTCTTCTTCCGTCTCTGTTCTGCCCGTCTCTGTTCTGCCCGTCTCTGTTCTACCCGTCTCCGTTCGGATTCGGTAGCATGAAGAGCTTCACGCTGAATGTGCCCGGTTCTTCATTCGCGTCCGGGCATTCCCCCGTAGCATCCCCGAGGTCGGTAACCACGGTCGCGGGTGATTCCCCTGCCCGCTCGCCGCACGCGGGGCCATACTTGCTCGATGGCGTTCACGGTTCCTGACACTGAGATCGACATCCGGGCCACCCGCGCCGGGGGGCCGGGCGGGCAGCACGTCAACAAGGCGTCCACCCGCATCGAGGTCGTCTGGAACGTGGCCGCGAGCCCGTCACTCACGGATGACCAGCGCGCCCGCCTGCTCGCCACGCTCGAGTCGCGACTCGACTCCCGCGGCCGCCTGCGGGTGGTGGCCGACGCGTCCCGCAGCCAGCGGCGGAATCTCGCGGCGGCCACCGAGCGCCTGCAGGAGATCGTCCGGGACGCTCTCCGGGTGCCCAAGCCCCGGAAGAAGACGCGTCCCTCGAAGGCCGCGGTCGAACGACGCCTTCAAGCCAAGCGGCAACGGGCCGACCGCAAGCGCCACCGCCGGCCCACCGACGACGACTGACGGACTACCCTGACATCGGTCGTGCCAACACGGAGGGGCAGAGACGAACCTCATCTCTGCCCCTCTGCCCCGCCGTTCCCCCTTCGGGGCCTACTCCACCATCTTCGTCTCCGCCACCAGCTTCTTCAGCGAGTCCTTGGCGTCCCCGAACAGCATGCGGGTCCGTGGCTCGTAGAACAACTCGTTGTCGATGCCGGCAAATCCGGGGCGCATGGACCGTTTCAAGATGATCACGTTCTGCGCATGGTCCACGTCCAGAATCGGCATCCCGTAAATCGGGCTCGTTGTGTCGTGACGGGCCGCGGGATTCACGACGTCGTTGGCCCCAATCACGAGGACCACGTCCGTGCGGTCGAAGTCCGGGTTGATCGTGTCCATGTCCAGCAACTGGTCGTACGGCACGTTGGCCTCGGCCAGCAGCACGTTCATGTGTCCGGGCATACGGCCCGCGACCGGGTGGATGGCGTACTTCACCTCCACGCCGCGCTTCTCGAGCAAGTCCGCCAATTCGCGCACCTCGTGCTGTGCCTGTGCGACCGCCAGGCCGTACCCCGGCGCCACCACCACCAGCTTGGAATACGCCATCATCATGGCGGTGTCTTCGTGCGTGATCTCGCGGTACGTCTTGTCACCCGCGGCGGCACCGCCGCCCGGGCCGATCTGCTGCACCGTCGAGCCGAACGCCCCGAACAGCACGTTCGTCAACGAGCGGTTCATCGCCTTGCACATGATCTTGGTGAGAATGATGCCCGACGCGCCAACGAGCGCGCCGCTCACGACCAGCCCCTCGTTGTTGATCACGAATCCCGTCATCGCCGCAGCGATGCCGGAGTACGAGTTCAGCAGCGAGATCACGACCGGCATGTCCGCCCCACCGATCGGGATCACGGATAGGATCCCGAGAATGAACGACAGGCCCGCGAGCACCGCGAACTGCCACCCCATCTCCGGCCGCAGGACCAGTCCGATGACGACGGCAATCGTGGCGAGCACCAGCACGCCGTTGAGCGTCTTCTGTAGCGGGTAGGTCACCGCCCGTCCCGTGAT
>JAOUDR010000683.1 GCA_029859185.1 Gemmatimonadota bacterium | reverse complement strand
TGTGAGCCGAGCGTGGTGCGCTGGCGATCGATCGCGGCCTTGGCCCGCGTGATCGCGGTGGAGAACCCGATGCAGTACTCGGTGCCCTGGACATCGTTGTCCATCGTCTTCGGGATGGCCATCAGGGCGACCCCGGCGTCGGCCAGGACCTGGGAGTACGACAGAGTGTCGTCGCCGCCGATCGTCACAAGGACGTCCACCCCGAGGGCCGACAGATGATCCAGGACGATGGGAGTCAGATCGTAGATGCCTTCGGCGATGGCGAACCGTTCGCGATCGGCCTCGCCCAGCCATGGTGGGAGCGCGGCGGCCCGCATCTTGCGGGGGTTCGTTCGCGAGGTGTGGAGGACGGTGCCGCCGGTCCGGTCGATGGTCCGGGTGTTGACCCGGTCAAGAGGCTTGAGATAGCCATTCCCGAGTTGGCTTCCTACGCCCGGTTGTACGTGCGTCAGGGCCTCCCACCCGCGGCGCAGGCCGAGGACGTTGTAGCCCGCCTCCGTGGCCCGATAGACGACGCTCTTGATGACGCCGTTGAGTCCGGGGACGTCTCCGCCGCCGGTCAGGATCGCGATGCGTTTCGAACTGGTCATGACCACCGGAATCCTACTCCTGCGGCCGGCCGGACAGCGGGACAGGGACCGGCACGGTGACGGCCACCGTTCGCGATGGGGCTTGACGATCCGGGTCTTCGTTCGAGATGCGTCTGCTAGCATCGAACCATGAACTACGAGCTGTTCATGGGTGAGGCGCTCGCGGAAGCGCAGTTGGCCGCCGGGCGAGGCGAGCGGCCGGTGGCAGCGGTCGCGGTCGTTGACGAAGCGATGGTCGCCCGGGCGCACGACCGCATGGAGGAATCGAACGATCCGACCGCCCATGCCGTGATCGGAGCCCTGCGAGAGACCGCTCGGCGCCTGGGACGGACGCGCCTCGCCGATGCGACCATCTTCACCACGCAGGAGCCCTGCCCGATGTGCGTCGGCGCCCTCATGGAGGCCGACATCGAAACCCTCGTCTACGCGGTCGCCAACAGTGTGGACGGTGCGGCCGGCACGGTCGTCCAGCTGGCCCAGCACCCGGCCTTGCCACGACGGATCAAGGTCGTCAGTGGCATCCGCCAGGACGAGGCAGCCGAGCTCTTTGCCGGGGTCCTCAGCGGCTGAGCACCCGGCGCGACCGCCTCGGCCGTTTCTCGCGGCGCCTATCGGAGCGCGTTCGCCGCTCCCGTTGACGGCCCGATCTCGAGGGTTTGGTATCCTCCCACGTGGAGAGGTGTCCGAGTGGTTGATGGTGCCGCTCTCGAAAAGCGGTGTGCGAAAGCACCGCGGGTTCGAATCCCGCCCTCTCCGCCACCTCGCATGCCGTCGAACCGGCCGGACGATCCCGGCCGGTTCCGCTGTCTCGCGGGAGAGGTCGCCTAGTGGACTATGGCGCCGCACTGGAAATGCGGTTCGGGGAAACCCGTCGCGGGTTCGAATCCCGCCCTCTCCGCCATTCCGCCGTCGTGGAACCGGCGCGGCCGGTCGATCGCCGTCGCCGGGTTCCAGCGGGCGCTCCATTGGGGAGCACGTGCCCGATGCCCCCCCGGCCGGTTCCGCGGTATCCTTCCCGAGCCGTGCTAGGCGGGGAACTAGCGGTGCCCTGTAGCCTGCAATCCGCTCCAGCAGGGCCGAATCCCCTCTCGAGGTCTCCGCTCTCGGTCGCCGCCGGACAGTGCGACGTTGAGGATCGGGTCCCGCGCAGCGACGAACCGCGAACCGTGTCAGGTCCGGAAGGAAGCAGCACTAAGCGATCATCGTCGGGTGCCGCGGAACGGCCTGCTCCGAGCCGCCCGTCTCGGTGGGCCCGGGAGCGTGTTGATCGAAGGAGGGTGCACGGCACTTCGTCTCCGCCAGCCCTCGACCGGAGGAGGTCTTGACTTCGATCGTCCCGCACCAGGCCCTGTACCGACGCTGGCGGGCACAGACCTTCAGCCAGATCGTCGGCCAGGAGGCCGTGGTCGAGACGCTGCGCAACGCCGTCCGCACGCAGCGCGTCTCGCACGCGGTCCTCTTCGTCGGCCCGCGTGGCACCGGCAAGACCTCGCTCGCTCGCATCCTGGCGAAAGCCGTCAACTGCACGAACCTCCAGGATGGCGACCCCTGTGACGTATGCGAGGCCTGCGTCACGATCCGCGAGGGCACGACGCTGGACGTCCTGGAGATCGATGCCGCCT
>JAOUDR010000682.1 GCA_029859185.1 Gemmatimonadota bacterium | reverse complement strand
CTCCGGACGGTTCCCGGGTTCGCCGCGATGGATTTCGCCACGCGGGACAAGTACCGGGCGGCCATCGAGGAGCTGTCGCGGGGTTCGCGGTGGTCGGAACTGGAAGTGACGGTCGAAGCGGTGGCGCTGGCCGGCGCGGCCCGGCGCGAACGAGAGGACGCCTCTCAGCAACCCCGCTCAGGCGGCGCGACCGCCCCCGCGGAAGACCAGTCGGAGATGTTCGCCGTTCCCCAGCGGCGGGAGGAGGACACGGGCTACTACTTGGTGGCGCGGGGCCGGCGGGCGTTCGAGCAACATCTGGGGTTTCGCGTTCCCATGCGCATCCGGATCCGCCGTGCGTGGCGCGGCCATGCGGTTTCCGGCTACTTCGGACTGATCGCCGTCGTCACGGCGCTCGTGCTGTCCGGCCCGCTGTTCGTGACCTGGCGAACGGGAGTTGGCGTACCGATCCTCGTCCTCCTGGGGATCCTCGCCTTCGTGCCCGCCTCGGACCTCGCGGTGTCCCTGGTCCATCGCTTGGTCACGCTGCTCGTTCCACCCCGGTTGCTCTGCAAGCTCGAACTCGCGCGCCGCGTGCCTGCCGAGCTGCGAACCATGGTCGTGGTCCCCACGCTGCTCACCAGCGACGCCGACATCGAGGAGTCCATCGAACGGCTCCAAGTGCACTACTTGGCGAATCCTGGGGGCCATCTCCATTTCGCCCTTCTCACCGATTGGAAGGACGCCACCCAGGAACACATGCCCGGCGACGAGGATCTCCTCGCCGCGCTGGCCGACGGGATCGCCGCTCTCAACGAGCGATACGGGAGTCCGCCAGGGGACGGGGAGCGATTCATCCTGTTGCATCGTCGGCGCCTCTGGAACGAGCAAGAAGGCAAGTGGATTGGCTGGGAACGCAAGCGGGGGAAGCTGCACGAACTGAACCGGTTGCTGCGTGGCGCCACCGACACCACGTTCATTCCGGTCCGGGGCACGCCGCCCGCCGTGCCCGAGGGCGTCCGCTACGTCATCACCCTGGATGCCGACACCCGACTTCCTGGACGGGCCGCGTACCGCCTCATTGGGGCCATGGCCCACCCGTTGAATCGACCGCGGTTCGACCCCGAGCTCGGCCGGGTGGTGGAAGGGTACGCGATCCTCCAGCCGCGGATCACGCCGTCCCTGCCGACAGGACCAAAGAGCACGATCTACCAACAGATCGTGTCGGGCCCCGGGGGCGTCGACCCCTATGCGGCGGCCGTCTCCGACGTCTATCAGGATCTCTTCGGCGAGGGGTCCTACACGGGCAAAGGGATCTACGACGTCGATGCGTTCGAGACGGCCCTTGCGGGCCGGATCCCGGAGAACGCGCTGCTGAGTCACGACCTCTTCGAGGGGCTACACGCACGCGCCGGGCTCGTCACCGATATCGATCTGTTCGAGGAGTTTCCCGCCAATTACGAGGTGGCCGTCCGCCGGAACCACCGGTGGGTGCGGGGCGACTGGCAGCTCCTCCCCTGGATCCTTGGCCACGAGGCCAACGGGGCTGGGCGGAAGCAGCGGACGCGCATTCCCGTGCACGGCCGATGGAAGATGGTGGACAACCTGCGCCGCAGTCTCTCGGCCCCTTTGTCGTTTCTGCTCTGCGCCGCCGCCTGGACCCTGCCCGGCGCCTCACCGCTGCTGTGGACCGGTTTGTTCCTGGCGGCCATCGCGTTGCCCGCGTTCATTCCGGTGCTCGACGGGCTGATCCCGCGGCGGCAGGGGTTCTCCAAGCGAAGTCACCTGCGCGCCACGGGCCGAGACGTCCAACTCGCGGCGCTGCAGGTGCTGCTGGCGATCGCGACCCTGGCGCACCACGCCCGGTACATGGCGGATGCCGTGGTGCGCACGCTCGGTCGACTCTACCTCACGCACCGGCATCTCCTCGAGTGGGTCCCGGCCGCGCAGGTCGGGTACGGAGTCGACCTGAGGCTCCGCGCCTTCTACTGGCACCTGCGCTGGAGCGTGGTGCTGGCCGCGGGCGCCGGCGCTCTCTTCGTCGTGTTCAAGCCGGGAGCGTGGCCGGTCGCCGGACCGTTGGTGCTCCTCTGGGGACTGGCGCCTATTCTCGCCTGGCGGCTGAGCGTTCCGACGAGGCTCGCCGAACGACAACACCTTGCGCCGCGGGAGACGCGCACGTTGCGGCTGATTGCCCGGCGCACCTGGCGTTTCTTCGAGACGTTCGTGAACGA
>JAOUDR010000681.1 GCA_029859185.1 Gemmatimonadota bacterium | reverse complement strand
ATCTCGATCGCAACATCTACTACGCCGAGTGGTCACATGACGGTCAATGGCTGATCCTCAGCGTCGAAAGCACGCCGGGCACCGATGACATCTTGGCGCTCCGGCTGGGGGTGGACAGCACGCCCCGACCGATCATCGCTGATGCCTTCGACGAGTTCCTGCCGGCACTCTCGCCCGACGGGCGCTGGATTGCCTACGTCTCCAACGAGTCGGGGTCGAACGAGATATACCTGCGCCCGTTCCCGAACGTCGGTGGGGGCAGGTGGCAGCTATCCACCGACGGCGGGACGGAGCCGATCTGGAGCACCACCGGGCGGGAGCTGTACTTCCGCGACACGGAGCGCGCAACGATCCTGGCCGTCGATCTGGCCCAGGGCCCCGGAGCCGCGACCAGCCGCACCGTGACGCGCCTACCTGCCGCAGACGATTTCGAGGTCAACCCCCGCAACCGCTTGTTCGACGTCAGCCGAGACGGTCGCTTCCTGATGATCCAGCGGGCCGGAACGACGGACGTCTCGGGCGACCTGGTCATCGTGCTGAACTGGTTTCAGGAGTTGCGGGAGAAGGTTGGCCGTTAGCCGTTAGCCGTTAGCCGTTAGCCGTTAGCCGAAGGTACAGATCGGTTCACGTTTCACGTTTCACGAAAGCCCACATGGCCCACGTCACTGAGCAACTCAACACCGCGCTCGCCGACCGCTATCGCATCGAGCGGGAGCTCGGCCAGGGGGGCATGGCCCTGGTCTACCTCGCCACGGACCTCAAGCACGACCGCAAGGTCGCCTTGAAGATCCTGCGGCCGGAGTTGGCGGCGGTGATTGGGGCCGAGCGGTTCCTCCAGGAGATCAAGGTCACGGCTAATCTCCAGCACCCGCACATCCTGCCGCTGCATGACTCGGGTGAGGCCAGCACGTTCCTCTACTACGTCATGCCCTACATCGAAGGGGAGACGCTCCGGACCAAGTTGGACAAGGAGAAGCAGTTCGGCGTCAGAGAGGCCGTCGAGATCACCAAGCACGTGGCCTCGGCGCTCGACTATGCCCACCGGCAGGGCGTGATCCACCGCGACATCAAGCCTGAGAACGTGCTGCTGCACGACGGGCAGGCGCTGGTGGCGGATTTCGGTATCGCGCTGGCCGTGAGCCACGCGGGGGGGAACCGGCTCACCGAGACCGGCTTGAGCGTCGGCACGCCGCACTACATGAGCCCCGAGCAGGCGATGGGCGACCGGGAGCTGGATGCGCGGAGCGACGTGTACAGTCTCGGCGCCATGCTGTATGAGATGCTGACGGGCGAGCCGCCGTACACGGGGGCCACGGCGCAGGCGATCGTAGCGCGGGTGATCACGGAAGAGCCGCGGCCGCTGACGAGCCAGCGGCGCACGGTGCCAGCCAACGTGGCGGCGGCGGTGCATCAAGCCTTGAGCAAGATGCCCGCCGATCGGTTCAGCACCGCAGCCGAGTTTGCCGCCGCCCTCGAGAACGCCGCGTTCACCTCGATGACGGGATCGTCGACCACCGCCCCACCCGCTGTTCCCACAAGCGGCCGTTCCCGTGCCACGATCGCCCTCGCCGCGTTCGGGATCGCCGCTTCCGCCCTGGCCGCCTGGGGCTGGCTGCGGTCATCCCCGCCACCGCCATCCAATCGGTTTCGGATTGCGCTCACGGAGCATGCGATCGCTCCGGGATTGGTTGGCCGGGACCTCGCCTTGTCGCCCGACGGCCGCACCATCGTGTTTTCCGATACGGCCGGCGGGGAACGGAAACTGTGGATCAAGACCGCGGACCGCGCGGAGGCCGAACCGCTGACGGGTACCACCAGCGGGCGCGCGCCCGCGTTCTCACCGGACGGTGAGTGGGTCGCCTTTGTCGCGGACGGCCGACTGCGGAAAGTGCCACGCGTCGGCGGGTCCCCAGTGACCATCGCGGATTCGGCGCAACCCGATCTTCCGAGTGTCGCGTGGCTCGAGAACGGAACCGTGGCGTTCAGCGACGGGTCATTCCGGCTGCGGGTGGTAGATCAGGACGGCGGGTTGGTGCGCACATTCTCGGTGACCGATTCGCTCGTGATGGGGGTCGTGTCGATCGGCGGGCTGCCGGGGGGGCGCGGCGTGCTGCTCGGGTTGTGTGCCTTCGGGTGCCCGACCTCGCGACTGGTGGCGCTGGATCTCGAGTCCGGCGATTGGGAGTCGCTGAGCGAGGAAGTGATCCGGGGGTG
>JAOUDR010000081.1 GCA_029859185.1 Gemmatimonadota bacterium | reverse complement strand
CGCTCTTGATTTCGATGGACGTGGGTGTGGCACTGTACTCGAACCCGTTGACGGAGAGCGTCACGACGTCGGCGATGGCAAGCTCGCCGCCGGTGACACCGCTGGGATTGAACTGCACGTCACCCTGCGAGGTGATCACGAAGTCCTCGAACGCCAGCGAGCCGGACACGGCGGAGAGCGCGAGCGAGAGCTGCCCGCTGAACCCGATGGCAAACCCGGTCGCCTGCTCGGGCAGGGAGACGTTGGTGAGCCGGAGTCGCACCGCCTCGAAGTCGAAGTCGAACTCGCGGGCGAGCTGCAGATTGCCCCACGCCACCGATCCATCGAAGCCAACCCGGAGCCCAGGCTGGACCACCCCGCCCACGACGTCACCGAGCTGAATCCGGTTGTCGGCATCGTTCTGGAGATAGACGTCGGTCACGACTCGCACCGCGCTGTTCTGCCGGAGGGCGGCGAAGTCGAGGTCGAGCCCGAGATAGCGGAGATGTACGGTCGCGACGCCGAGGTTGAACTGGTGACTCGACTGCGGATTCAGGCCCGCGGCGTCCTGGATGATCGCGAGGTTGGCGCCGCCTGCGATGGTCCCGTCGGCCCCCACCTCGAAGAACGCCTGCTGCGGTCCCGCGTTGTTGAGTGGCTCCGGCAGGGTGATCGCGAGGTCCGCCCGGAGCCGGTTGTTCGTGACGCTGAGCCTCTCGAGCGCGAGGACGTTCTCGGCGATCACGAGCGGCTGACTCAGCAGATTCGCCGAAGCCAGCGACACCTGCCCGTCCGTCCGGACCCGGAGTCCGGCAAAGCGGCTCTTGTTCCCCATGAAGTCCACTTCGCCCGAGAGCGTGACCCCCACGACGCCCTGATCCACGGTCATCGCGACTCCGGGGAACACGACCGTGTTCCCGGCGGTGGAGTCCTGGAGCCGGAACGTCGCCCCGAAGAGCTGCAACGTCTGCGTCGTGTCCACCCCGGAGATCGACGACCCGGCCAGCGTGACCCCGCCGGTGCCGATCTGGAGGCCGGCCACCGACACCGCGAACGTGGGGCTCAGACTGGGCATCGTGAGCACCCCGCTCATCCGGACGGCGAACTCCTGCGTGGTGGCCGTGATGCGGAACGCGGGCTCGTCGCCGATGGCCTGCGGCTCGAAGAACGCGATGGCGAGCGGCAGCTTGGGGGCGTTGAGTGCATCGTTGAGCTGCAGCGTGACGCCGTTCGGCGAGACGTCGCCACTCCAGAAGAGGAGCGCCGGTCCTTCGTTCGGCTTCTTGAACAGGAACGTCGAAAGCGTTCCCGAGAGTGCGAACGACGGGGTGGCGCCGAACTCGAGATGCACACCGTCCAGGCGGACGACGAGACTGTCGTTGAGGAACGAATGCCGGGCCAGCGCTTGCTCGGGTCGGCCGGCCCCCTGGATGTAGCTGCCCAGCCGCACCTCGCCGGACAGCCCCGCAGGCGTCACGGTGAGGTCCGGGACGTCCACCACGAGACTCTCGAGCGACTGCGGCAGCATGAGCCGGCCGGCCAGCCGCAAGCCGTAGGTCTGACCGACCGGTTCGTAGGCGATCCGCCGCACCGTGAGCGGGACGCCAAGGCCCGCCAGCGAGAACAGGGCCTCGTTCCCTTCCGTCGCCTCCGCCCGTACGAACCCCGACACGAGTTGGAAGGTGAGCGGGTTCACTACGACGTCGAACGAGAGTGCGGCGGACGGCGCCCCGCTGTCCGGCGAGGCGAGTGCCGGGATCACCAGCCGCACGGACGTGTTGGGCCTGGTCCGGAGCCGCAGGTTGCCCGCCTCGCTGCTCGACTCCACCAGCACCGTGCCGGTCGAGTCCTTCAGCTCGAGGTAGGCGACGCTCTCGGTCGGCAAGCCCAGGCGTTGGGGAACCGGCAGGATCGCGAAGATGTTGCCCGGCCAGAACCCGCCGGCATCCACGCGCGCGACCGTGTCGGCGCCGAGGACGAAGTCCGCCCGGCCGCTGGCGACCTTGAGCGGCGTGAGCGCGATCGCGAAGCTGTCGGCGAACTGGACCGAGAGCGTCGGGTACTCCCGGTCGGCGTACCTGAGCGACGCGCTGGCCGTGCCCGCGAGCGTCAACCCCGCGGCATCGAGTGTCACGTTCTGCGGCAGGGCCACGCGCAGGTTGCTCCCCGCCGGCCGCGGTGCATTCAGCGCGTACGCGCCCCACGCGAACGAGCCATCCTCACCAATCCCCACCCCGATCGCGAACTGATTGTCGAACGTGGCGCTCCCCGACTTGAGGGCGAAGTCGGGCAGCCCGATGAGGAGGTTGTTGAAGGTCACGCCGACGGTCGCCCCCTCCGCGAGCCGCAGCCGACCGCCGCCGGTGAAGTGCAGGCCGGCCGAGTCGAGGCGCGCACGATCCACGTCGAACCGGAGGTACGGGTTGTCGCCCGCGGGCTGCCACCGGAACGTGCGCGTCAACTCGATCGCGCCGTCCAGGAGACGACCGCTCGCGAGATCGAGCCGCACGTTGCCCTGAGCGGACACCGTGTCCCCGCCCGGGCCGGGGAGGGTGAGTCGGGCCTGCGCCGACAGCTCGATCCGGCGTGCCGTGCCCGTACCGGCAATCGCGAAGCCCAGTTGATCCGCCGTGAGCACGTCGGGGATGATCGCGACGGGCTGGCTGAGCAGGCTCGCACTCGCCAGCTGCACGTCGCCGTCCGCCGAGATCGTGAGCCCGGTGAACCGGCTCGTGTTCTCGAGGAACGTCACCTCGCCGCTCAGGGTGAGGGCGAACCGGTTCTGCGCATAGCTGCCGGAGACCGCCGGGTATACGAGGTTCCCACCGGCGGTGGAGTCCCGCAGCCGGAGGGTCGCGCCGAACAGCGTGAACTCCTGCGGTTGCCCACTCGTCCCGATGGAGACCGTGGGGATCCGGACGCCGGCGCTGCCGATCTCGAGCCCATCGAGCGTGATGGCGAGGCCGGGACTCAAACTCGGGACGCGTACCGTCCCGCTCAGTCGCAGCTTGAACTCCGTCGCCGACGCCGTCACCTGGAACGCAGGATTCCCGCCCAGCGACCGGGGCTGGAACGTCGCCACGACGATTGGCAACTCCGGACTCGCCAACTGGTTCGGATCCACGGCAAGCGTGACGCCGGCGGTCGTGACCTGGGCCGTGTACGGCAGCGGCGTGGGTCCCGACCCCTGCGCGGCGAACAGCGGGGACTTGAGCGCCCCGGCGAGCCGGATGCTCGGGCTCTCACCGAACTCGGCGCGGAGGCCGGTGATGTCGAGCGACAGGTTGTCGCCCAGGGCAACCGTGCGCACGGGCTGGCGCTGCGGATCGTAGGTGTCGGCGTACGTGCCCAGCTCCGCCGTCCCCGTGAGTCCCTGACTCGTGACCACGAGATTCTGCAGCACCAGGTCTGCCGTGCTGATCGACGCCGGCAACTGAAGCCGGGCATCGAGGCGGAGCGCGTACCCGCCGCCCGCCGACTCGTAAGCGAGCGTCTGCACGTCGAGCGGCAGACCGCGATCGCGCAGCCCGAACAGCGACTGGCCCGATGGCGCCGTCAGCCGGATCGACCCGCTCACCAGCTGGAACGTCGTGGGATTGACGACCACGTCAAACGACACGTTCGCCGAGGGGGCCTGGCCGCCGGAGACCGCGAGCGCCGGAATCGCGAGCCGCACCGGAGTGTTCCCCCGCGTACGCAGCTGGAGACCCGCCGGCGTGGACGCCGTCTCGATCAGGAGGTTGTTCTGCGCATCCCGCAATTCGACGTAGGCCACATCCTGCGAAGGAAGCCCGAGCCGCGCAGGTACGGGGAGCGCCGCGAACACGTTGCCGGGCCAGAAGCCGCCGGCGTCCACGTAGGCCACCTGCTCGCCGTTCAGGACAAAGCTGGCCCGGCCGGCGCTCACCTTCACCGGCGTGAACCCGATCGCGAATCCGTCCACGAAGCTCACGTCGAGGGTCGCGAAGTCCTGGTCGGAGAAGACCAGGGACGCCGTGGCGGTCCCGTTCAGCGTGAGCCCGGTCGCGTCGAGCGTCACCGTCTGCGGCAGCGTCGCGCGGAAGCTGCTCCCGCTCGGCCGCGGCGCGTTCGGGCTGTACGCGCCCCACGTGAGCTGCCCCTCGGCGCTGATGCCGACGCCCAACGCGAACTGGCTCGTGAACGTGGCGCTCCCCGATTCGAGCGCGAAGTCCGGGAATCCGACCACGAGATCGCTGAACGCCACGCCGACACTCGCGCCGTCCGCCAACCGGAGCTGCCCGCCGCCGGTGAAATGCAGGCCGCCCATGTCCAGCAGCGCCTGGCTCACGTCGAAGGCGAGGAACGAGCTGCCCGCCGCCGGCTGCCAGCGGAACGGCTGCGTAATCCCGATGCTGCCGTCCAGGATGCGTCCTGCCACGAGATCGAGCCGCAGGTTGCCCTGCGCCGTCACGGTGCCACCGCTCGGTCCGGGAAGCCGCAGGCGCCCCGCTGCCGCTACTTCGAACCGGGGCTGTGCGCCGTTGCTGAACGCGAGTGCCGCCTGCTCGAGCGTGAGCACGTTCGGCACCAGCTCGATGGGCTGATTCGCGACGCTCACCGCGTCGAGGCTCACGTCCCCCGACGACGAGATCCGGAGCCCGGCGAATCGGGCCGTCGTCCCCAGCACGGCCACCTCACCCGAGAGCGTGAGGCTCAGGTTCCCCTGCGTGAACGAGCCCGCGAGCGCGGGATAGACGACGCTGCTCCCCACCGTCGAGTCCCGCAGGGTGAACGTCGCGCCGAACAGCCCAAACTGCGGCGCGTCATCGCCCGACGCCACCGACAACGTCGGGGCCTGCACGCCCGCGGTACCGACCTCGAACCCCTCCAGCACCAGTGCGAGCGTGGGACTCAGGCTCGGCAGGCGGAGCGTCCCCGACAGTCGGACCTTGAACTCGGTCTCGGACGCCGTGATCTGGAACGCGGGTTGCTCTCCCAGCGACTGCGGCTCGAACGTCGCCACCGCGAGCGGGAGCACCGCGCTCGGCTGCGTGCCGGGATCCACCGTCAGCGTGAAGCCGTCGGCGGTCGAGACGCGCCCCGTGAAGAACAACGGCGCGGGCGTGCCGCTCTGTGGCGCGAACAGGGGAGACTTGAGCGCGCCGGCAATCCGCACATCCGCGCCGGTGCCGAAGGTGACGCGGGCACCGGTGAACTCGAGCGACAGATCCTGGCCGAGCGCGACCGTGCGCACGGGCTGGCGCTGCGGGTCGTACGTATCGGCGTAGGTGCCCAACTCGGCCGTCCCCGTGAGCCCCTGGCTCGTGACGAGCAGGTCCGGAATCACCAGGTCAGCGCTCGCGAGCGAGGCCGGAAGCTGCAGGCGCGCGCTGAGCCGGAACCCGGCGGCCGCGCCCGTGGCCTCGTAGGACACGGACCGGACCTCGAGCGGTATGCCCAGATCGCGCAGCGAGAACAGCGACGGCGCGTTCGCAGCGGCCGTGGCCCGCACGAATCCCGACACCGGTTGGAAGGTGTTCGGGTTCACGACCAAGTCGAATTCGACATCCGCGGCCGGCGCCTGGGCGCCCGTCGCCGCAAGCCCCGGTACGACCAGCCGGATGGGGCTGTTGGGCCGGGTCTGGAGGCGGATCCCGTCGGCAGATCCGCTCGACTGCACCAGCAACGCGCCGGCGGAGTCGCGCAACTGGAGGTACGCCACGTCCTGGCTCGGCAGGCCGACGCGCGTGGGCAGCGGAAGCGCCGCGAACACGTTGCCGGGCCAGAAGCCGGTGGGGTCGAGGTGCGCGATTTCCTCGCCGTTCATCACGAAGTTCGCGCGACCGGCCCCGACCCCGAGTGGCGCGAAGCCGATGGCGAAGCCGTCCACGAACGCCACATCGAGCGCGGCGAACTCCTGGTCGGCAAACGCGAGCGATGCGCTCGCCGTGCCCGCCAGCGCGAGCCCGTTCCCGTCGATGGTCACGTTCTGCGGCAGGACGAGCCGGAAGCTGCTTCCGGCAGGCCGCGGCGCCGCGAGACTGTAGGCACCCCAGTCGAGCTGCCCCTGGGGGCTGATGCCCACCCCCAGGGCGAACTGGTTGGTGATGGTGACGCTGCCCGACTTCACCGCGAAGTCCGGGAGGCTCAGCACGAAGTCGTTGAACGTCACGCCCACGGTCGCCCCATCCGCCAGGCGCAGCTGTCCACCGCCCGTGAAGTGCAGACCCTCCGTGTCGATGACCGCCGAGTTCACGTCAAGGGCGAGATACGGATTGCCGTCCGGCGGCTGCCACCGGAACGGACGGTCGATCGCGATCTGGCCGTCGAGCAAGGTGCCGTTCAGTAGATCGAACCGCACGTTGCCCTGTGCCGTCACCGTGTCGCTGTTCAGACCCGGGAGCTTGACGCGCCCCTCTACGGCCAGCTCGATCCGGCGCTGCCGTTCCCCGCCGCTCCATTCGCCGCCAAACACCAGCTCGGAACTGCCGAACTCGAACCGGAACGGCCCGAGCGGCGCGCTGCACGCGGGAACGATGCCCGTGATCCGACCGGCGACCCAGCCGTCGGCGTACAGCGAGAGCGTGTCGTCGGTGCTCTGGAGGTTCGCGTTGCACACCGGCAGCACCGCCGCGAGATCCAGGCTCGCCGCCACACTGAGGATCGCCGCGGTGTCGGACGGGGACGGTCCACCGGTGGACGGCGGCTCGAGGCGCCGGGGAATCTGCCCCCAGACGGCGTACAAGTTGCCGATCCCGAGGTCGAGCGGTTGCGGGAACACGACCCGCTCGAGGCTGCCATGGAGCTGCCCGTTCTGGAGTCCGGCGTCGAGCAGCCGCAGCGACACGTTGCGCAGCGCGGGCGGCGCCTGCGCGGCCAAGTTCGCGAACCGGAACTCGACGTCGAACCCGAACCCCCAGTCGGCGGGCCCCTGCCCCGTGAACCAGTTGTACGTGATCTCGCTCATCCGGAACGCGAGCGGCTGGAGCACGAAGCCACCGAACTTGAGCGTGTCCTCCACGAACGAGACCTTGAGGTCGGCCGCCCCGAACGCCGCCGTATCGAGCGTGAGCTCGGGGATCTCGTACGCCGGGATCGTGAAGCCGTCGTTCCGGAGCGCGATGTCGCGGATCGGCGGGAGCGTCAGGTTGCTCAGCGTCGGGAAGTTCAAGACCGCGTCGAACAGCAGCTCGAACCGGAAGCCATTGATTTCGTCCCACGCCAGGAGCGGCACCCGCAGGTTGCGGAGCCCGAGCCGGAACACCTCGAGATCGATGAACCGGGTCGTGTCCTGGCCTTCGTTCGCCGTCGCGTAGCGGACATTCGTGGTCTTCACGCCCAGGTCCGACACCTCGAGCGTCGCGCCCGCCCGATACCACTGGCCGGGGCCCGTCTCCAACGCGAGAGCGGCCGACACGTCGAGCCGGTACTGCAGCCGCCCGGTGGGGAGGTTGGCGTTGAAGGACCCGCTCGCCGAGTCGAGGGCAAGGGTGAGCTTGCTCGATCCCTGCACGAGATCGACCGCCTGCTGGATCGGGACGTTGACCGTGCCGGCGAGCGTGCCGTTGCCGTCCAGCGTGAGCAGCACCTTGGTAGGGCTCGGCGCAGTCGGCGTCTGACCGAACAACGCGAGCGATCCGCCCAGGGCCATCCGGTACGCGCCGTTGGGCTCACGGTCGTAGGCCAGCGTGTCGATGACGAGCGGCAGACCGAGGGCGGAGAAGTCGAACGCTGCGCGGTCGCTCGGCGACAACGCTACGGTGATCGCGCCGGCCTTGATGCCCTGGCCGAGCGGATCGAGCGTCACGTCGAACGCCACGTTCACCTGGGGAGGCGTCGCCCGGCCGAGCTGGAGGGCCGGCAGCACGAGCGGGATCGTGACTCCGGACGCCGTGTAGAGACGGATCCCGTTCCCGACGTTCTCGCTGCTCACGCGCAGGCTGCCGTTCGCGTCGCGCAGCTCGAGGTACGCGACGCTCTCGAGCGGCAGGCCGAGCCGCGCCGGAAGCACCGCGGTCGCGAAGTAGGCGAGGTTCGGGTGGAAGCCCAGCGCGTCCACGTAGGCGAGGCTCACGCCGTTCAGCTGGAAGTCCACCATCCCCGCGGTGACCTTGGGCACGCTGGTGGAGAGCGCGAAGTCGGCGGAGAACCGGGCGGCGACGCTGTCCACGTCGCGCCCGTCGAACACCAGGCGAGCTCCGCCATCTCCGCTCGCGATGAAGCCGCCGGCGCCGAGCGCGATGCGGCTCGGGAGATCCACGCGCAGCCCGGTAGTGACGCCCAACGCCGCTCCGCGGGCGGCCGCGCGCCATCCGAGCGTGCCATCCGTACCGATGCCGACCTCGAACGCGAACGGGACGTCGAACAACACCTGCCCCCGCGTGAGGGCTACGGTCTGCGGGTTGATGGTGACACGGTCGAACGTGACCCCGATCGGCGGAACGTCGGCAAGCGTCAGCTCGGCGCGGCCGTCAATGTGGACACCGCCCGAGTCGAGGCTCGCCGTCTGCACCTGGAACGAGAAGATCGGCTGCTCGCGCGGCAGGTCGAGCCGGAACGGGCCCTGGAAGGTGAGGCTCCCGGCGAGCAACCGGCCGCGGAGCAGGTCGATCGCGACGCTCCCCTGACCGGTGACCGGCGTGGTCGTGAGCGTGAACGTGGCCGTGGCCGCCGCCGAGAGGACGACCGATTGGGCGTTGGACGCGGTGCTGAAGGTGAGCGACGCACTGGTCACCCGGACGCGGACGGCCGCGAGATCGAGCGGGCAGGTGGGCACGAAGCCCGTGATCGTGCCGTTGATCTCGCCGCGCGGACCGAGTCGGAGTTTGGTGAGGAGCGGCTGCCGCTCGAGCGTCGAGTCGGCGCACTGGAAGAGCGGGGGCAAGACGATACTCCCCTCGATCTCCGGGACGCGCTCGACCATGAAGAATGGCGAGAACCCGATGACCAGCTCGCCGCCGAACCGTTCGATCTCGAGCCGGACGCCGCCCTGCGTGGAATCCGGCGGTGGCGGCGCTCGCACCAGCGGGATGGCCCTGCGCGATGTTGCGTCCCAAGGGTCGCGCGTCTGTTCGTCAGCCGTGAACCAGCTTGTCCAGTCGTCGCTAGCGGAAGGACCGGAAGGCCGATTCTCGTCCGGGGACCACCGACGGTGCTCCTCGCGGGTCGGCGCAGACCCGGCGAGGACCAGGTTCGTTCC
>JAOUDR010000080.1 GCA_029859185.1 Gemmatimonadota bacterium | reverse complement strand
ACCCGCGCGGGGGCGACCACAACGCGTGGGGGCGACCCGCCGGGTCGCCCCTACCTGGACAACGGGGTGGCATAGGGGTGACGGCAACCGCGCAGGGACGACCACAACGTGTCGGGGCGACCCGGCGGGTCGCCCCGACACGTTTCCCCTACACCCCCAACAACCCGGGTAGATCAGCCACCGAATCCACCACCGCCGTGGGCGCGGGCGTCACCGTTCCCTCGTCGCCCGGTCGATACTTCCCCGTGCGCACCAGCACCCCGCGCAATCCCGCCGCCTGCGCACCGGCGACGTCGGTGCTGACGTCGTCGCCCACCACGACGATGCGCTGCTGCGGCACACCCAGACTCGCGGCCGCCGCCAGGAAGAACGCACGGCTCGGCTTGCCCACGAGGGTCGCCCGCGCGCCCGTGGCGAACTCGAGCGCCGCGACGAACGGGCCGGCATCGAGCGAGAGCCCGTCGGCGGTCTTCCAATAGCGATTGCGCTGCAGGGCCACGAGGCGGGCGCCACCCAACACCTGTCGGAACGCCCGATTCAGCACGTCGAAGGTCCAGCCGTCGGCCAGATCGCCGAGCACCACGGCCTCGGGAACGTCGGCCAGCGTGAACCCCGCGAAGTCCTCGCGGGTGTCATCCGCCACATAGAGGGCCACGCGTTCGATCCCCTCGGCCTTGAGCCAGGCGGCGGCGGCCGACGGCGCTGTGATGACGTCGTCCACCGCGGCCGGGATGCCGAACGCCGCCAGCCGGTCGCCCAGCGCGCGACGCGGCATGCGGGTCGTGTTGGTGCAGAACCGCACCGCGATACCCGCCCGCCGCAGGCGCGCCACGGCCTCGGCGGCTCCCGGGATCGGCGCATCCAGCTCGTAGATCGTGCCGTCGAGGTCGAGCAGCACACCGGCTGGCGCTGGGATCATGGCTGGCCGACCTCCGCTTCGATCGCGTCGAGCGCCGCCACACACGCGCTCCCGAAGTAGTACGCCAACTCGGGACGCGTGCCACGATACAGCGTCGGCCCCTGGTCCATGCACACCAACTCGCCGTCGGTGACCTCGTCCGACGCGCAGAGCAGATCCCCCTCGAACGTCACGGGGAAGAGGCAATCCACCATCGACTTGAGCTCGTGGTAGTCGAGGCCCCGCTCGAGACAGAACGCGTGAACCGCGCAGCCGCGGCCGTTCCGCTTGAGGAAGACGCACTTGCCGTGTTCCACGCGGGTCCGCCACGCCTTGCCGCCTGGAAATTCGTCGTCCTCCTGGACCTCCGGCTCGAACCAGCGGTCGCGCGGAATCCCGGTGTAGGCCTCGAGCGCGTCGGCGTGGCGGAGAATCGCCTCCGCCCGCGGTAGCTCGACGTCCACCCCGTGCGAGCAGCACCAGTCGTGGCAGAACCCGCATTGGAGGCAGTGCGTGAAGTACCGCACGGTGAAGAGACGTGTGTCCACGCGCGCGATGATCGGCACGCCGTCCCGGCTGGGAAACGGCCGTGGCAGGGCAATGACGCTGGGCATCGTGCTAATGTACTCGACGTCCTTCACGCATCTCGCACCCGGCGATACACTATGCCATCCCCCATGCATCATCAGGAGCGTTGGTGTCCGATCCCATCTCACACCTGATCCTGTCCCGTCCCGTCACCGGCCCCCACGCCGACCAGCCCGTGCTGCAGATGGGCGCCCCGCTCACCAACGCGCGCGCCGCGGTGATCCTCGTGCACGGCCGCGGCGGGAGTGCCTGGGACATGCTCGGCCTCGCCACCCAACTCACGGCTCCCGACACGAGCTTCGTCGCGCCACAGGCCGAAGGGAACACCTGGTACCCGCTGCGGTTCCTCGCCCCGCTCGCCCACAATGAGCCGTGGCTCTCCTCCGGAATCGACATGGTCCAGGCCACGGTCGAGACCCTCGAGCGGGCAGGGATCACCCGGGACCGGATCGTCCTCCTCGGTTTCTCGCAGGGCGGCTGCCTGGCGGTGCACTTCGGCGCGGCGCACGCCACCCGCTGGGCCGGGCTCGTGGGGCTGTCGGCCGGCCTCATCGGTCCGCCCGGTGAGCCCTGGCAGTTCGACGGCACGCTGGACGGCACGCCGGTGTTTCTCGGCTGCAGCGATGGCGACCCGCACATCCCGGAGACCCGACTCACCGAGTCGGCGACGGCCCTCCGGGCACTCGGCGGCGACGTGGCGCTGAAGATCTACGCCGGGCTCGGGCACACGGTAAACGCGGACGAGCTTGTCCACGTGCGACGGATCTTGGAGGCCGTGGCGAGCGGCGGGTCCACGTGACCGAGAAGTGGCGGACGCTGTGGCTGCTCGCCGCCGCGGAGCTGCTGGCCATGGGGTTGTGGTTCGCGGCCACCGCCGTGGCTCCGGCGCTCCAGACCGAATGGGGGATCTCCGCGGGATCGGCCGCGTGGCTCACGATGTCCGTGCAGTTGGGCTTCGTGGCGGGCGCGCTGCTCTCGGCCCTGTTCAACGTCCCGGACGTCTGGGCACCGAAACGGGTGCTGGCCGCGGGAGCGTTTGCGGGGGCGGCGCTCACTGCAGCGATTCCGCTGTTCGACGCGGGGTTCACCGCGGCCGTGGCGCTCCGGTTCGGGACGGGGATGACGCTGGCCCTGGTCTATCCGGTCGGCATGAAGATCATGGCGACCTGGACCCGCGAGGATCGCGGACTCGGGATCGGCCTGCTGGTGGGCGCGCTCACCGTTGGCAGCGCGTCGCCCCACCTATTCCGCGGACTTGGCGCCATCGGCAACTGGCGACCGGTGGTGTACCTCGCCGCCGCCCTGGCCGCGCTCGGCGGCGCCATTGCGTGGCGCTTTGGTGACCTGGGTCCGTACCGCGGCGCGGCACCGCGCTTCCAGCTTGGCTACATGGGGAAGGCGCTGTCCGTGCGGTCGCTCCGGCTCGCCAACTTCGGCTACCTCGGTCACATGTGGGAGCTGTACGCCATGTGGACTTGGCTGCCCACCTTCCTGGCCGTGGCATTTGCGGCGTCCGGCTGGTCATCGGCAGCGGGCTCGTTCGTCGCGTTCGCGGCCATTGGCCTGGGTGGCCTCGGCAGCTTCCTGGCGGGCTACCTCGCCGATCGCTGGGGTCGGAGCCGTACCACGATTCTCAGCATGGTGATCAGCGGGACGTGCGCGCTCGTGATCGGCACCGCGATCCCGTTCGGGCCGTGGGTCGTCACCGGGATCGCCCTCGTGTGGGGGTTCGCGATCGTCGCCGACTCGGCGCAGTTCAGCACGAGCGTGAGCGAGTTGGCCGAACCCGCATACATGGGGACGATGCTCACCACCCAGACCGCGTTGGGGTTTCTCCTCACCATGGTCACCATCCGGCTCCTGCCACCCGTCGCGGACCTGATCGGGTGGCGCTGGGCGTTTGCACCACTCGCCATCGGGCCGGCGTTGGGATCGCTCGCGATGTGGCGGTTGTTGCGGTCGCCCGAGGCGGCGCAGCTGGCGGGCGGGCGGGGGTAGCTCGCGGCGACGGCGGAGCGATTGACAGATCCGTTTGACAGCCCTGCCGTCAGACCATTGATTGCTGCGATCTCGACGGCCGACACGGCCGCCTCTCCATCCTCTGAATCGGGACCTCCATGGGCCTCAAGGGCCGCCGCACCAGCACGCCTCCCCACCGCAACCACGCCGCCCGGCGCCAGGCGGCGCTGCTCCGGCTCACGACCGCGATCGCGGCCGCGGCCGACGAGCCGGAGGTCTACCGCTCCATGGTGAATGGCCTCCACGACGAGGCCATTGGCTACGACTTCCTCGGTGTCTTCCTGCTCGATCCCGACTCGGGCGACCGCGTGCTCCAGGCAAGTCGCGGCTGGACGGGCGTGCAGCCCGACTGGCACGTCCATCCCGGCGAGGGTATCAGCGAGCAGGCCGTGCAGGACGGCCGGCTGCACTACACGCCGGACGTCACGCGTGACGCGCGCTACCTCGCGAGCCTGAACACGGGCTCCGAGGTGGACGTGCCGCTCCGGGTCGACGGCCGGACCATCGGGGTCCTCGTCGTCGAGAGCACCGAGCCGAACGCCTTCAGCGAGGGCGACTTCGAGATCCTGAGCGCGGCAGCCGACCAGGCGTCCATCGCGATTGGCCGCGCCCGGCTGCTGGCCGCCGAGCGCGTGCGCGCCGAAGAGCAGCAGGCGTTGTTGGACACGATGCGGGATCTGGCGGGCGAGTTGGAGTTGTCGCGGGTGCTGCAAGCGGTGCTGGAGCGGGCGGTGAGCCTGCTGGGGGTGACGGGTGGTGAGGTGGCCATCTTCGACGAAGAGCGGCATGCCCTCGAGGTGGTGGCGAGCGCCAACATCGGGAAGGAGTCCACGGGCACCGAGATCCGCCTGGGAGAGGGAGCGATGGGGACGGTGGCCGAGTCGTTGGAACCGCTGATCATCCCATCGTATCACGAGTGGCTGGGGCAGTCGCCGCAGTACGCGGACGTGATGGTGCACTCGGTGATGGCGGCCCCGCTCCTGATCGGACGGCGGCTGGTGGGTGCCATCGCCACGGTGCATTCCGATCCGGCGCGCGTCTTCGGACCCGAGGATCTCCGGCTGCTGAACCTGTTCGCGCCGCAAGCCGCCATTGCCATCGAGAACGCCCGGCTGTTCGACACGGAGCGACAGCGGGCGGAGGAGCAGCAGGCGTTGCTGGACACGATGCGGGATCTGGCGGGCGAGCTGAAGCTGTCGCGGGTCCTGCAGGCGGTGCTGGAGCGGGCGGTGAGTCTGCTGGGAGTGACGGGCGGAGAGGTGGCCATCTTCGACGAAGAGCGCCGCGCACTCGAGGTGGTGGCGAGCGCCAACATCGGGAAGGAGTCCACGGGAACCCAAATCCGCCTGGGGGAAGGCGCGATGGGAACGGTGGCGCAGACGCTGGAGCCGCTGATCATTCCATCGTATCACGAGTGGCTGGGGCAGTCGCCGCAGTACGCGGACGTGATGGTGCACTCGGTGATGGCGGCCCCGCTCATGATCGGGCGGCGGCTAGTGGGTGCCATCGCCACGGTGCATTCCGATCCGGCGCGCGTCTTCGGACCCGAGGATCTGCGGCTGCTGAACCTGTTCGCACCGCAGGCCGCCATCGCCATCGAAAACGCCCGGCTGTTCACGGCGGCGCAGCGCCAGCGGGAGTACTTCGAGGCGCTCGTCTCCAACAGCCCGGTGGCCATCGTCTCGCTCGACCGCGACTTCAAGATCCTGACCTGCAACCCCGCCTTCGAGTCGCTGTTCGGCTATGGCCGGGACGAGGTGGTTGGCCAGGACCTGGACGCGCTCATCACGACGGACGTCACCCGGCAGGAGGCCCAGACCTATACCGAACGCGCGCTGCACCAGCCGATTCACGGCTTCGCGCGGCGGCGCCGCAAGGACGGCAGTCCGGTGGACGTCGAGGTGCTGGGCGTGCCGGTGCTGGCGGAGGGCTCGCGCGTCGGCCTCATGGCGCTGTATCACGACATCACCGAGTTGTTGCAGGCCCGCCGGGACGCCGAGGCGGCGAACCAGGCCAAGAGCCAGTTTCTGGCGAGCATGAGCCACGAGCTGCGGACGCCACTCAACGCGATCATCGGCTACGCCGAGATGCTGCAGGAGGAAGTGGCCGACCTTGGGCAGCCGTCGTTCGGCGCTGACCTCAAGAAGATCCAGACGGCGGGTCGGCATCTGCTGGCGCTGATCAACAACGTGCTCGACCTGTCGAAGATCGAGGCCGGAAAGATGGACCTGTACGTCGAGGCGTTCGACGTGGCGCCGGTGCTGGACGACGTAGCTGCCACCGCCAGGGCGCTCGCCCTCAAGAACGGCAACGAAATCGTGATCCGGGCCACCGCGGATCTGGGCACGATGCGGTCGGATCTCACGAAATTGCGCCAGATCCTGCTCAATCTCCTGTCGAATGCCTGTAAGTTCACCGAGCGCGGTACCATTACCCTGTCCGGCGAGCGGGAGCCGGGCGCTGACGGGCGGGCGGCCGCCGTGATCCTCCGCGTGGCGGATACCGGGATCGGCATGACGGACGAGCAGATGGGACGGCTGTTCGAGGCCTTTGCGCAGGCGGAGGCGGCAACGACGAGCAAGTACGGCGGCACGGGACTCGGCCTCGCCATCAGCCGGCGGTTCTGTCACCTGATGGGCGGTGACATTCAGGTCGAGAGCACGCCCGAGGTGGGGACGACGTTCACCGTGCGGTTGCCGGCGGTCGCCGGTGACGCTCCGCCAGCCGCCTGACGACGTGGGAGCGATGATGGCGAGCATTCTCTTGGTCGAGGACAACGAGATGAACCGGGACATGCTCTCGCGGCGGCTCGCGCGTCGGGGGTTTGCCGTGGACATCGCGACCGACGGGGAGCAGGGCGTCGCGCTGGCGCGGGCCGGCACCTACGATCTCGTGTTGATGGACATGAGCCTGCCCGGGATTGACGGGTGGGAGGCGACGCGTCAGCTCCGCGCTGCCCCGGAAACGGAGACCCTCCCGATCATCGCGCTGACCGCGCATGCGATGGCGGGCGATCGGGACCGGGCCCTCGCCGTCGGCTGCAACGACTACGACACCAAGCCCGTCGAGTTCGACCGGCTGCTCGGCAAGATCGCCGCATTGCTGGGCGGTGCCGCGTGAGCGAGATGAGCCAGGTGGCCCAGCTGCGGCACGACCTGCGCACGCCCGTGAATCACATCGTGGGATACGCCGAGATGCTGCTCGAGGATCTCCCCGCACCGGCCCACGAACGGGAGCGGGCAGCGCTCGAGGGGACGCTCGTGGCGGCACGGGACGCGCTCCAGGCCATCACCCTGGTGCTGGCACCCACCCGCGATGAGGTGGATGCGGGGGAGGTGGAGGGCCTGTATGCACGTCTCGCGGACCCGCAGCGGCGGATCGCGGACGCGGTACGGGGGTTGCTCGCCGCGGCCGGCGAGGCGCCGACCCCCACCTTCGCCGACGATCTCGCCCGCATCTTGGCCGCCGCGGAGCGGCTCGTCCCGCGCGAGCGGGCACCGGCCGCCGGCGCGGCAACGACGACGGCGGCGCGCGGCGACGGGCAGGCACGGATACTCGTGGTGGACGACGAGCCCGGGAACCGGGACCTGCTCCAGCGCCGGCTCGAGCGAGACGGATACGCCGTGATCTGCGCTGGTGGTGGCCGGGAGGCGCTCGCCGCGGTGGGACGGGAGGCGGTGGATCTGGTCCTGCTCGACATGCTGATGCCGGACATGGACGGCCTCGCGGTGCTCCAGCATCTCAAGGGCGACCCGGCGACCCGCGACCTGCCCGTGATCGTGATCTCTGCGTTGGACGACCTGCACGCCGTTGCGCGGTGCATCGAGGCGGGCGCCGAGGACTACCTCCCCAAGCCGTTTGATCCGGTGATCCTGCGGGCCCGACTCGCGGGCTCACTCCAGACGAAGCGGTGGCGCGACCAGGAGCGGGACCAGCTCAGGGCGTTGGGATACGTCACCGCGGCGGCGAGCGCCGTCGAGGGGGGGACGTACCAGCCCGGGACGCTCAGCGAGGTCGCGGCCCGCGGCGACGCCATCGGTCGCCTGGCCCGCGTCATGGACCGGATGGCGGTGCAGGTGCGGGAGCGGGAGTCACGGCTCCGCGAGCGGCTGGACGAGCTGCGCAGCGAGATCGGCGTGGCGCGGCGGAGCATCGATACGGCGTCCGTGGGCGACGGCCCGACGTTCCGATCTGGGGAGCGCCTGGGCACGCGCTACGAGATCCTGTCGGTCCTCGGGCGCGGTGGCATGGGCACGGTGTACCGCGCGCGCGATCTCGAGCTGGGTGAGGAAGTCGCGATCAAGACCGTGCGGCCGGAGTTGGTGTCCGACGAGACCTTCCGCGAGCGGTTCAAGGACGAGATCCGGCTGGCGCGCCGGATCTCGCACCGCAACGTGGTGCGCACACACGATTTCGGCGAGACGGGCGGCGTGTGGTACCTCACGATGGAGTACGTCGAGGGCATCACCCTGCGCGAGCTGCTGGACACCCGCGGGCGTCTGGCGGCCTCCGTGGCACTCGCCGTCGGCACGCAGCTCGCGGAATGCCTGGCCGTGGCGCACGAGGTGGGCGTCATTCACCGCGACATCAAACCACAGAACCTGCTGCTGGATGCCGACGGCGTCCTCAAGGTGCTGGACTTCGGGGTCGCGCGCCTGGCCGAACGCTCGGCCGGACTCACCGAAGCCGGGCTGATCCTGGGCACGCCGGCCTACATGTCCCCCGAGCAAATCACCAGCGAACCCGTGGATGAACGGGCCGACCTCTACGCGGCTGGCGCGGTCCTCTATGAGTGCCTGACGGGCCGACCGCCCCTCGAGGCCGCGAGCATGGTGTCCCTCATTGCCCGCGTGCTGGCCGATGAGCCGCCGGCTCCCTCGACGATCGTGCCCGACGTGCCACCGGCGCTCGACGACGTCGTGCTGCAGCTGCTCGCAAAGCGGCCGCAGGACCGGCCGCCCAGCGCGGCGGTACTCGTGGAACGGTTGCAGGCGCTGGCCTGAGCCGTGTCGCGACCGCCGAGCCACCCATCCGTGGGGATCCTGGCCGGCGTCCTTGTGGCGTGCGCGTGCGGCGGCGAGGGGAGAGCACGACCCGAAACCGCGGCAACCATCAGCCCCTTCACGGCGCTGCCCGTGGAGCGGCGTGACGCGGTGCGGCCGTTCGACCTCGAGCGATTGGATGGCGGGCGGCTGCGGTTGGCCGACTATCGTGGTCGCGTCGTACTGCTCAACATCTGGGCGAGTTGGTGCGGGCCGTGTCGCGCGGAGATGCCGGTGCTCGCCGACCTCGCGCGCGCGTTGGGGGACTCGGCGGTCGCCCTGATCACGCTCAACGAAGACGTGGAGCTGAACCGCGCGGCGGCATTCGTCGCCGAGTTGCGCTTCCCCTACCCCGTCGGGCTGGGCGGCGGCAAGCTCCGCGGCCGCTACTACGGATTCGGCCTGCCGTTCACGATGCTCGTCGACACCGAGGGGCGGGCGATGTACCGCTGGTACGGGTATGGAGGGGAGCAGCAGATCGAGGCAATTCGGCGGATGGTGCTGGCCGAGCAGGCAATCGAATGACCGACCGGCCACTCCGGTGTGTGGGGGAGAGCCGCTAACGCGGCGCCAGCCGCGACCGCGCGCGGTGA
>JAOUDR010000680.1 GCA_029859185.1 Gemmatimonadota bacterium | reverse complement strand
GACGATCACGCGCTGGCCCGCGTCCGTCGCGGCCTGGATCCAGCCACGCAGGCGGTCCACGTTCTGCTTGCGGAGCTCCGGCGGTGCGTCGTCCTGGAGTGTGCCGAACCTGACGTCCGCGACGGCGGTCGCCGCGCGGATGCCCGCCGCGTGCACGGCGAGGTTCGCGAGTTCCTTCTCGTTGTCCCTGGGATCCTCCGGGCCGTGGGCGATCATCACCACGACTTCCTTCGCGGGGTCCTTGCTGGCCTGCTTCACGTAGTCGGACAGGATGCTCGTGAGCAGCGGGCTCGTCGTCGGAGTCTTCGTAACCACGATGCGCGCCTTGCTCCGGATCCGCTCGACGTCGAGGTAAGAGGAGGTGTCGCTGCGGCCGAAGGCATAGTCCCACTGCCGGATGAGGGAGGTGTTGTCGCCGATCTCCGTCGGCAGCACCACGATGGTCTTCGCGCCCGCGGCCTCGAGCTCGTCCACGGCCTGCTGTATGTGCGTTGAGCTCATCATGGTCATGCCGAGGCCGACGGCGGTCGGGTACGTCTCGGCGACGCCCGCGTAGCCTTTCTTGAACAGCTTATCGCCCACTTCCTTGTAGCCGTGGCCGAGGCCGAGGATGCCGATCTCGCCGCGTACCGCCGGCGGGCTGACGTACTCCTGCGCCTCGTACATCCTCGACATCGCGGCGTTGATCTGCTCGTCGGTGTAGGGGCGATACAGCTCGATCTTCGACTTCAGGATCTCGATCTGCTCGTGGGTCATCTGGTGACCCGCGTGGCCCTGGTGCTCGGAGTGGTCCGTCGGCTGCTTGCTGTCGGCCGCCCCGGCGACGCGGGCAGCAAAGGCGCCCACGAGCAGCAACGTGGCGGCGATGCCGGCGACGGGGATGCGTACCTGCTTGTTCATCGTGAGGGGCTCCGGTTTGACGTCGCGGCCAGCTTGGCGGTATCGGAGTCCAAACGAAAGCCGCGCCGGGCGCCGCTCCCGCAGGGTGGTTGGCGCGTGCGGGCCGCGTCGCCGGGGCGGGCGTCTGAAAAACCTGTTCCCCGCCGGAGTGGGGCGGCCAGCGCCCGTGTAGTATCCGAAGATCAGCGGAACGGCAGCGTTGCCCTCGGGAGGCAGGGAGCGAGAATGTCAAGAGACGATCCGGCCGCGACACCGGGCGAGAGCCGGGCCTGACGCCGTATGCCTGAACCCTCTCCCTGGCTGCGGTTCTACGGCGAGGTGCCGAAGTCCCTCGACTACCCGGAGACCACCCTCTACGAGGCGGTTGTGAAGACCGCGGCCCGCGTGCCCGACGCGATCGCCTGGGAGTTCGAGGGCGCCGCGTCGACCTACGCCGCCTTAATCAACGAAGTCGATCGCGCCGCCCGGGCGCTCACGGCCCTCGGTCTCAAGGCCCGCGACCGCATCCTCATCTCGATGCCCACCGCGCCGCCGGGGATCGTCGCGTTCTACGCCGCGAACCGACTCGGGGCCGTGCCCGCGCTGATCCACCCCCTCTCCACCGCGCCGGAGATCACGCACTACCTCGACGCCAGCGGCGCGCGCATCGCGGTGGTCCTCGACGCCTTCTACGGCACGATGGCGGCGGCCACCCCGAGAACGCCCCTCACCACCGTGATCGTGGCGCGCATGCCCGACTACCTGCCTCCTCTGAAGAAACTCGGATTCTGGCTGACCCGCGGACGGAAGATCGCGAACATCCCCAAGGACCCGCGGGTCCGCCGCTGGGCCGACCTCATGAGCGGCGATGGAGCCCCGGATTCGGGGACACCCGCCATCTCGACCACGGCGAACGATGCCGCCGCCATCCTCTTCTCCGGCGGCACCACCGGACAGCCCAAGGGCATCGTCCTCTCGAATCGCAACTTCATCGCCGAGGGCCTCCAGGTCGCGGCCTGGGCCGGGGTTTGCAAGGGCGACGCCGTGCTGGCCATCCTTCCTCTCTTCCACGGCTTCGGCCTGGGGGTGTGCGTGAACGCGGTTCTGATGGCCGGGGGCACCTCCATCCTGGTCCCCGCCTTCAACCCGGCGGTGGTGGCGGAGCTGCTCCTCACCCGCCGCCCCACCATCATGGTGGGCGTGCCCACCCTGTACGAGGCGCTTGGCCGGGATCCCGCCCTTCGCCGGGCGGATCTCTCCGCCCTGCGCGCCTGCGTCTCCGGGGCCGATATCTTGCCCCGGCCGGTGAAGGAGCGGTTCGAGAGACTGGTCGCCGAATG
>JAOUDR010000679.1 GCA_029859185.1 Gemmatimonadota bacterium | reverse complement strand
GCGACCTGTTCGTGAGTATCCACGTGGACGCGTTGAGTCCCCGGCGTGGCTATCAGGAGGTGAATGGGATTCACACGTACTTCCTTGGTGAGGCGCTGACGGAAGACGCGCGACGGGTGGCCGCGCTCGAAAACGACGCGCTCCGCTATGAGACCGGGCCGTCGTCGGAAGCCGACGATCCGGCGCTCTTCATCCTCAAGCACCTGCAGGCGAACGAGATCCTGCGGGAATCGGCGCTCCTGGCCGAATTGGTCCAGGCCCAGACGGCCCCGGTCCATCCGGGGCGGGATCGGGGCATCCAGCAGAACCGGTTGGTGGTGCTGACGACCGCCACCCGCCCGGCGATCCTGATCGAAACGGGCTACGGAACCAACCGAAAGGACGCGGCCTTTCTCATCTCCACGTCTGGCCAGCAGGCGCTGGCGCGCAGCATCGCCGACGGGGTCGTCGAGTATCTGCGCCGCTTCGAGGCCAAGACGCTCGGGGAGGCGGTGCCGTGACGCGGGCGCGCGTCGTCGCGGGGTTGCTGCTGCTCTCCGGGTGCGCGTATTACAACGGTCTCTACAACGCCAATCGCCTCGTGCGCGAGGCCGAACGGGCCGAACGGGACGGTCGAACCGGCGAAGCGCGCTCGCTGTGGTCGCAGGCGGCGGTGAAGGCCGAATCGGTCGTGTCGCGGCACCCGAAGAGCAAGTATCGGGACGACGCGCTCTATCTCCAGGGGCGGGCCCTGGAACGGACCGGAAGCTGTTCTCAGGCGGTTGGGCCCCTCGCACTCGCTGGCGACTCGAGTACGGACCTGACGTTGCGGATGAGCGCGCTCCTGCTGCTCGGCGACTGTCGCCTCCAATTGCGCGAACCCGATTCCACGCTCGTGGCCGTGGCACCGGCGCTCGACGAGGGCGACGCCGAAGTGCGGTCCAGGGCGCTGCTGCTGCGCGGGCGCGCGCTGCTGCAACTTGGGCGCAACGAAGAGGCGCTCGAAGATCTGTCGGCCTCTGGGGCGCGCGAAGGCGCCTACGCCAAGGCGGTGGCCCTGGCACGCCTCGACCGGCGGGACGAGGCCGCGGCCACCCTGGCGGCGGTGATTGACGGTCCCTATCTCGAAGCCAGCTGGCTTCCGACCTTGGACTCGGTCGGCATCGGACACCCGCAGGCCGTGGCGGGTCTGGTGGACCGGCTGGCGGTCCAGCCGGAAGTCCGGGACGGGGCAAGGGCCCGGCTGTGGCTCGCCGATGGTGAGCGGTGGCTGTCGGTTGGCGACTCGGTGACCGCGGAACGGCGGTTCGCCAGCGTGCGGGACATGGTGCCGGACTCCCTCGAGGGACACGAGGCGCGGGCCTACCTTGCGGTCTTTGGCGCTCAACGAGCGGAGCGCTGGCAGCAGGTCGTGCCGCTGGTCGACTCGCTTCGGGCGGCCACGCAACAGGGGGGGAGGACCAGCCGGATTGCCGGGAAGCACGCATCGGTGCTCACGCGTGCTCGGAACCAACTCGAGTCCGACGGCACTCCCATGGGATTGTTCCTGGCAGCCGAAGATGTGCGGGACAGCGTGCGGAATTGGGCGCTCGCCGGATCGCTGCTGGAGCAGGTCGTGGAGCGGCATGCGGCGACGGTGTTGGCTCCCAAGGCGCTGCTCGCCCTCGCCGCGCTGCGACCGGACGTCGGTGACTCCCTGGTCGGCGTGATGCGGCAGCGGTATCCCGAATCGCCGTACACGCTCGTCCTGGCGGGTGGGGGAGGAGCGGCGTTCGAGGCGCTCGAGGACTCGCTGCGCCAGGCCGCCACCGGCCGGCGTGGTCTTCGGGATGAAACCGAGGGGCCACGCCGTCGGGGTGCGGACTCGGTTCGCCGGGTGCGGAACGATCCGTGACACCGGGTCCCGTCGAAGCGTTCGGCACCACATTCCAGAACCCGATCCTGCTTGCCGCCGGCACCGCCGGATTCGGCCGCGAATTGGCGGGGACCATCGACCTCGAGGCCCTCGGGGGTGTGGTCACGAAGTCGGTGAGCCCGGAGGCCCGCGCCGGGAACCCGCCGCCGCGGGTCGCGGAGTTCCCGGGGGGAATGCTGAACTCGGTTGGGCTGGCGAATCCCGGACTCGACGTGGTCGAACGGGAGGAGCTGCCGTGGCTCGAGCGGCACCTGCGTCGCGCGCGCGTGGTTGTGAGCGTCGTGGGAAACACGGTGGACGACTACGTCACGGTGGTCGCGAGGCTGACCGACT
>JAOUDR010000079.1 GCA_029859185.1 Gemmatimonadota bacterium | reverse complement strand
CGGCACGGGCTCCGGCACCACCTCATCGACGCGGGCGGCGACATCCGGGTGCGCGGGAACCGCGAGACCGGGACGCCGTGGACGGTGGCGGTGCGGGATCCTGCCAGCCATGGACTGCTGCCCGACGTGGTTCAGTTGGACGGTGGAGCGATTGCCACGTCCGGCAGCTATGAGATTCACTTCGACGACGACCTTGCGTTCCACCACATCGTGGACGCCGCGACGGGTCGGTCACCCGGCGCAACGCGCAGCGTGTCCGTCCGGGCTCCGACAACCCTGACTGCGGACGCGCTCGCCACGGGGATCTTCGTGCTGGGGCCGGCCGCGGGCGTTGCACTGGTGGATGGGTTGCGGGGGGTGGCATGTCTGGTGGTGGACCGGGATGGACGGCAGTGGAAGTCACGACGGTGGAGGAGTCTCCCTTTCACGGATCAAGACGAGGCAGGACCATGACGACTGTGAAGGCGAACCCGTACACGGGGTTCCAACTCGGTGCGCTGGTGGCGCTCCGGCTGCTCATCGGCTGGCACTTCTTCTACGAGGGGTTGGCGAAGCTGGTCAACCCGTACTGGACGTCGGCGGAGTACATCGACCAGGCCTCGTGGCTCTTCAAGGGGATGTTCGAGAGCATCGCGGCGAGTCCGGGGATGGTCACCGCCGTCGATGCGCTCAACGTCTGGGGGCTGATGGCCATCGGACTGGGGCTGATCGTCGGGTTGCTGACGCGGACGGCCACGGTCGCCGGGATCGTGGTCCTGGGCCTGTACTACATCGTGGCGCCGCCCTTCGTGGGCCTGAGCTACGCGATGCCGACTGAGGGGAGTTACCTCGTCGTGAACAAGGTGTTGATCGAGGCAGTCGCGTTGCTCGTGCTGTTCGCATTCCCGACGGGTCGGCAGATCGGGATCGACGCGGTGGTCTTCCGGAAGCGACCGGCGCTGGGACAGCCCCAGCCGCAAGCGTGAGGAGCGAGTCATGACCGACGATCAAGAGAAACCGGGAACACCCGCCAGCGACGATTGGACCCAGGTGAGCCGACGCGGGTGGATCAAGACCCTCGTGTCGGTGCCGGTCCTTGGGGTCTTCTTCTACAACTTCCTGCGGAAGCGAGCCGCGGACGAAGCGAAGAAACAGGCCGTGATGGCCGAGCTGGGGGTGCAGGAGAGTGGTCCGGCCGTCATCGCGAATGCCATCAGCAAGCCGCCCAGTGAGCGCATTCGGGTGGGGATCATCGGATATGGTGGCGAAGGGGAGGCGCTGGTGCGGCATGCCGGATTCGCGGCACCGGACTGGATCGAGGACGCCCGGAAACGGGTCGCCGATGACCCACGGGACAAGCAGCTCGAGACGTATCTCACTCAGGACGATCTCAACATCGCGATCACCGGGGTGTGTGACGTGTTCGACGTCCGGGCCGAACGGGGCGTCGCGGCCTCGGCGATCGACGTGCGACCGGGGAACGGCGGGAGCAATCCGCCGGCCAAGCGCTTCCGGCGGTATACCGACATGCTGGAGAGCGGGGACGTGGACGCCGTGATCATCGGGACGCCGGACAGCTGGCATGCGCGCATGACCGTGGACGCGGCCGCGGCCGGCATCCACGTCTACTGCGAGAAGTGCTTTACCCGCACCGAGGAGGAGGCGCTCGCGGCGCATGCGGCGGTGACGAACTCGAACATCGTGTTCCAGCTCGGTCACCAGAACCGCCAGTCCGAGGCCCACAACAAGGCCCGGGAGGTCATCGCGGCCAACATCCTCGGCCCGATCACCCTGGTGGAGTCCACCACGAATCGGAACACGCCGTGGGGTGCCTGGGTGTGGGACATTCACGAGAAGGGAAGCCCCGAGACCATCGACTGGGCGCAGTTCGAGGAGACTGCGCCGAACAAGGTCCCGTTCAGCCTCGAACGGTTCTTCCGCTGGCGGTGCTGGTTCGACTACGGCACCGGCCTGGCAGGCGACCTGCTCTCCCACGAGTACGATGGAGTGAATCAGATCCTGCAGGTCGGGATCCCGGCATCCTGCGTGGCGTCCGGCGGGATCTACTACTTCAAGGACGGACGCGACGTGCCGGACACGTTCCAGGCCGTCTACGAGTATCCCGACCGCGATCTCACGTTCGTGTACAGCGCGACCCTCGCGAACGGACGGGATCGCGGGCTGACGTTCATGGGGCACGACGCCTCCATGCGAGTCAGCGGGAGCCTCTCGGTCCAGGCCGAGTACGATTCCACCCGCTACCAGCAGAAGATCGAGGACAAACTGATCGATCCGTCGCAACCCATGTTCACGTACCGCCCGGGGTTCAAGGGCATCGATGCCGTGACCTCCGCGACCGAGCGGTACTTCGCGAGTCGCGGCCTGCTCTACACGTATCGGGGCGGCCGTCGTGTGTCGGCGTACCACCTGCTCATTGGCGAATGGCTCGACGTGATCCGGAACGGTGGCGAGACCAGCTGCAACATCGAGCGCGCGTTCGAGGAAGCCATCACGTGCCACATGGCGACGCGGTCGTATCTCGAGAACCGGAAGGTGACGTGGGATCCGGTGCGGCGGAGAATCGTGTGAGCACGAACGTCCGCCTCGGGATCATGATGTTCCTCCAGTTCTTCGTCTGGGGGGCGTGGTACACGTCCATCGCCGTCTACATGACGGCTGAGGGCATGGGCCACCTGACGCACTGGCCCTTCACCGTCAATCCCATCGCGGCCATCGCGGCGCCGTTCTTTCTGGGGCTGGTGGCCGATCGCTACTTCTCGACCGAGAAGGTGCTGGGGGTGCTACACCTCCTCGGCGCCCTGGTCCTGTTGGCCGTCCCGCAATTCAGCGGTGCACCGGTAGTGTTCGTGCTGCTGCTGCTGCTCTACAACCTCTGCTTCATGCCGACCCTTGGCCTGGCGAACTCGCTCGCGTTCCACAACATCGCCGACCAGGAGAAGCACTTTCCGCTCATCCGGGTGTTCGGTACGATCGGCTGGATCGTTGCGGGTCTGTTCGTCAGCCTGGTGCTGAAACTGTTCGTGACGGGCGGGGACCTGCCCGAGCAGACGTCGCTGCCACTCTACACGGCCGCCGTGACGAGCGGCGTGTTGGGATTGTACAGCTTCTCACTGCCGCACACGCCGCCTCCGGCCATGGGCGAGAAGGTATCACCCCGCAGTATCCTCGGACTCGACGCGCTCAAGGCACTGGGCAGTAGACCATTCTACGTCTTCCTCGGTGCCTCGTTGCTCATCTCGATCCCGCTCGCGGCGTACTACAACTTCACCCAGCTCTTTCTCGGCGCGACGGGTTTCCAGAACATCGCGGGTACGCAGACGCTCGGGCAGATGTCCGAGGTGGTCTTCATGCTCCTGATGCCGATGTTCTTCATCCGTCTCGGCGTGAAGTGGATGCTTGTTGCCGGCATGGGAGCGTGGACGCTCCGCTACGTGTTCTTCGCTCTCGCGGCGCCCAACGAAGTGTATTGGATGATCATCATCGGCATCCTGCTGCACGGGATCTGCTACGATTTCTTCTTCGTCACGGGGCAGATCTACGTCGACAAGAAGTCGACGCCCGCCATTCGTGGGCAGGCGCAGGGGATGCTGGTGCTCGTGACCTACGGGCTGGGCATGCTGATCGGCGCCCAGGCGGCGGGCAACCTGTTCAACGCCTTCCTGGGCGGCTCGGACGCGCTGACGCTTGCCCAGTGGCGACAGTTCTGGCTCGTTCCGGCGGCGTTTGCCGCGGTGATCATGGTCGGCTTTGCCCTGCTCTTCAACGACCGGGTCGATCGGCACCGGGCCACAGACGCCGGTGGCGTCGGCAGCGCGAGCGCGGGGACGTAGGCACGAAGGCAAGGACTCCAGGCGGCGAAAGGTGGCTGTGGGCATGGCAGGGAAGAGGTTAGGAGTCGGATTCGTCGGCGGCGGCTTCGTTGCCAAATTCCACATTCGCTCCTGGGTCGGGGTGCGCCATGCCGACGTCCTTGGCGTCATGAGCCGGAGCCGGGAGAGCGCCGAGGAAGCGGCCGCGCTGGCGCGGACTATCGGCGTGGGGGACGCGAAGGTGTACGGTTCCGTCACGGAAATGGTCGCTGACCCGACCATCGACGCCCTGTGGATCTGCGCACCAAACTTCACGCGGGTCGCGATCATGGAGGAGATCGTCGCGGCGATCGACGGCGGGAAGGGCACGTTGATCGGGGTCGCGTGCGAGAAACCGCTGGGACGGACCGCCGCCGAGGCACGGCGCGTCCGGGACCTCGCTCGCAAGGCGGGGCTGCTGGACGGCTACCTCGAGAACCAGGTCTTCGCGCCGGCCATCACGCGTGGGAAGGGGATCCTCTGGAGCCGCGGCGCCTCGCTGACGGGACCGCCCTATCTGGCCCGCGCCGCCGAGGAGCACAGCGGGCCGCACATGCCGTGGTTCTGGGAGGGCGCACTCCAGGGCGGTGGGGTGCTCAACGACATGATGTGCCACTCGGTCGAGGTCGCGCGGTTCTTGCTCACGCCGCCGGGCGAGCCGCGGGACGTGCTGACGCCGGTCAAGGTCTCCGCGCACGCCGCCTGCCTCAAGTGGCAGCAGCCGCACTACGCGGCCCAGCTCGCCGAGCGGAGCGGCGGCAAGACCGACTACCGCAAACGTCCGTCGGAGGACTTCGCGCGGGCGCTGGTCTCCTACCGGGCGGCCGACGGCGGGGAGCGCATCGTCGAGGCCACGACGTCCTGGTGCTTCGTCGGGGCGGGGCTGCGCCTGAGCATGGAATTGCTGGGGCCGGAGTACTCGCTCTCCGTGAACTCGCTCGATGCCGGCCCCCGGATCTTCTTCAGTCGTGCCGTTCAGGGCAGGGCCGGGGAGGACTTGGTGGAGAAGCAGAACGCGGAGCAGGGGCTGATGCCGGTGCTCAGCGACGAAGAGGCCGAGTACGGTTACGTGGCCGAGAACCGGCACATGGTCGAGGCCTTCCTCGCGGGGCGCCGGCCGGAGGAGAACTTCGACGACGGGGTCGCGGTGGCGGAGCTCCTCATGACCGCGTATATGAGTGCGGAACGGGAACAGACGGTGCCGTTCCCACCGCCGGGCTTGGAGTCGTTCGTGCCCGCCGTGGCGCGCGGCGCATGGAACCCAGCAGAAAAACGGGGGCAGTGATGCGAGCGTATCGCGCCATGGCGGCGCTGGGATTCATCCTGGGAGTCGTGCCGATGACGGTGAATTGTGCGGCCCAGCAGGAGGGCGGTGCCCCGGCGGGGTTCGAGCGGATCCTGCGCGAGTCGGACGGTCGGTTCTCCAAGCACGGGTGGAACCACTACGGGCCAGGCTATTTCGATCTCGATCCCGCGACCGGCGTACTCACGTCGCACGGCGGCATGGGACTCTTCTGGTACTCGGCACAGGCGTACGGGGACTTCGTACTCGAGCTCGAGTTCAAGTGCGCCGATGTCAACACCAACTCCGGCGTGTTCGTGCGCGTGCCCGGCGTACCCACGAGCGACGACTATATCTATCACAGCTTCGAGGTCCAGATCGACGATGCCAGCGAGGGCATCCACGCGACCGGTGCCATCTACGACGCCGAAGCTCCCACCCGCGCCGCCTCCAAGCCGCCGGGGGAGTGGAACCACTACCGCATCACGTTCCGCGGCAGCCGGATCACGATACAGCTGAACGGCACGACGGTCGTCGATTGGGAAGCCGAACCGCGCGGCAAGGTGACCGATTTCGCGGCACGAGGATACATCGGCCTGCAGAATCACGACGACCGCAGTCCGGTGTCCTTCCGCAACATCTTCGTCGAGGCGTTGCCCTAGGGAGCAGGTTTCGTCGAGGGAAGGGGCGTCCGCGACAGCTGCCGTAGCGCACACCATCCCCGGGAGTGCCCCGGCGGTTGCTCGCCGGCGCACTCCACGAGGAGGTATTGGGTTACGCTAGCGCGTACCCGTCAACTCCCGGACGAGCCGTGTCGCGCGGTACATGTCGCGCAACGCTTCCAGCATCCCGCGGGCATCCGTTGCGACCATCCGGTTCTTTTCCGGAAGGTAGATGAAGTCGCCGGGCAAGCTCTCGATGTTGCCGTCGAACGCCACTCCCACCAGCTCGAGCTTCTGGTTCAGGACGGGGGACCCCGAGTTGCCGCCAATGATGTCCGCGGTCGCCACGAAGTTGAGCGGTGTCCCGAGGTCGAATTCGGCGGTCGGCTTCAGCCAGCGGGCTGGGAGTTGCCAGTCCGGCAGTCCCGCGAACGAGCGGTGCCGGTCGTACAGCCCGAAGAAGGTGGTGAACACCGGCGCTCGTGTACCGTTGTACTCGTAGCCCCGCACGACGCCGTCGGCGATGCGGAGCGAGAACGTGGCATCCGGTGGCATGGTTGCGCCGTAGACCGCGAAGTGCGCGCGCCCGATCTCGGATGCCAGGGCGGTTTCGTCGTCGTCCAGTGGACTGGATCCCTGCTGATAGGCGAAGTAGCGGGCCATCACCGTCGAGGCGAGGACGACACCGGGATCGGTGTCCGCGACGGTCCCGCTGCTGAGTGCGGCAACCGCCTGTGCTGAGTCCGCGAGGACCGACTGCGTCACGATCGTGCGTGCCCGCTCGGCGGGCGTTGCCCCACCAAGCAGCTGCCGGACGAACGCGCTGGTGTCGCCATAGGCACGTTGGATGTCACCGAGCCGGGCGGCAAGCAGACGCTCCTGCAGGCCGATGGGCTGTTGCCCCACGCCCGCGAGCCGCTGTTCCAGGCCGCTGAGCGCGCCGGCGGGGGCTCCTCCGCGGCGCGCATTCTGGTGCTGGAATGCCCATATCCCACGCAGGAGCACCGCCGGGGTCCAGTCCGGCGCTCCGAGACCGGCGAAGGCGCGCACGTCGGCGGCATACCGCGTCTTCTGCTGTTGCACCTGGGCGATGCGGTCGAACAGGGAGCCGTACTGCGACTGGAGCGCGGGGTCGCGCGCGATCGCCGCCTTGAAGCGGTCGTCGGCATCCTGGCGGCGTGCCATGATGACCGGGTCCTGCAGGCCGCGCAGGATCCCGCCGTACGCCTTCTGCGAGTTGGACAGCCCGAAGATCTTGTTCCGGATGTCGATCGACTCCGCTTGCACCGGGAACTCGGCGCGGTAGGCCTCCATCGCGCCAATGTGGCTGTCGAAGAAGTCGAGAATGGCCTTGTCCCCGACGTCACGCCGGTACTCGAGCTGGGCCACCGTCTGGAGTCGGCTCGTCGACCCGGGATTGCCGATGACGAACACGGGCTCGCCATCCTGCACCCCGGCCCCTGACCACCGGAAGTAGACCTCCGGCCGATAGGGCTCGCCGTCTTCGTACACACGGAGGAACGACATGTCGAGGGCGTAACGCGGGTACGTGAAGTTGTCGGGATCGCCCCCGAAGAAGCCAAGCTGCAGCTCCGGGGCCATGACGAGGCGGATGTCGGAGAAGCGACGGAACACGTAGGCGGAGGTCTTCGCTCCGTTCCAGAGGGGAACGGTCTCGACCACGATCCCGGCCGAGTCCCCACCAAACCGGGTGACCAAGGCCGCGGTCACCGCCTCGGTCGCCGCGTCGCGCGCCTCGGCGGCGACGGTGTCGAGCGCCGCGCTGATGTCCTCGATGGCGATCAGTTGGTCGATGTAGAGATCCGGCACCCGCCGCTCGTCGGCCAGCGTGGCCGCGTAGAACCCGGTGTCGAGCGGTGTCTCGCCCGGCCGCGTGACCGCCACCACGCTCTCCCGGGCGCAGTGGTGGTTCGTCAGCACGAGTCCGGTCGCCGAGACGAACGACGCGGTGCAGTTCGGGAGCCGGAGGGCGCCCAGCCGTGCCGATCGGAACCAGGCCGAATCCGGTGCGAACCCGTAGGCCTCGCGGAAGTAGGCGAGCGGCGGATACTCGAACGTCCACATCTTGCCGTTGTCGAACCGGCCCGCCTGCAGGGCCGTGTCCGGCACGGTGGGTCGCGCGGCGACCGTGTCCACCACGCGCACGGTGTCCACGCGGGCGACCGGGGCAGGCGCCTGGGTCGTCGGGGTGGACGCCGGCGCACAAGCGATGGCGGCCAGCACGGGTGCGAGGGCAGGGTATCGGAGCATCAGGGGTGTGCGCATGCGTAGACTCTCAGGATGAATGGATTCCGGCGCGGGACCCGAAACGGCCGCCAGACCTTGGCGAAACGTCGCCAGAAGGACCCGATCTTCACAGGTGGCGTACGTAGCGTGGAGCCGGTGACGCCGTCATGACGAACAACGTCGAGGACACGATGTTGCTCCTGTGGTGCGTGAGGGAGGGACCGCCAGGAGAATGTACGCCAATGGTGTCCGGAGGTTTCCTGCCTGTGTGCGTGCGGAGCCTACCGGTTTCGGTCCTGCGGTCCCGGTCGCCGTTGGAGGCGCGGGAGATTCCGCACGTCGTCGGGGAGGCGCTCCCATTGGGCAGCGGTGAGGATCCCCCGCACCTCGGAGTGTACGGCGGCAATGTCGGCGCGGGCTTCCTGGAGAATCGGCTGCACGAGCGGCAATAGCTGCCCCGCGTTCGGGTTGTCGCCCTGCTCGGCGATCAGCCGCATCAGTCGTTCCCCGCGATCGGCCTGTCGGTCGTCGAACGCCTCCCGCACCGCTTCGATCCGGGTGGCCTGCTCGGGGGTGAGGTCAAGCGTATCACGATGGGCCAGCACCAGCGTGGCGGGGTTGGGCAGCAGGCTGTCGAGCCGTGCCAGGAGATTGCCTTGGTCACCGCCCCGGAGCCCGAACCCGCCGACACCCGGACCAGCGCCACCTCGGCCGCCACCGATCCCCCCACCGAATCCGCCACCACCGCGACCCCGCATGGCGTCGAGCGCTGCCCGGCGGCGATCCGGCCCGAGCGTGAAGCGGGCCTGAAAGCCGATCTGGAACGGTGGCCGGAAGGCCGTGGCCGATCCGGCGGTGGCCCCGAACCGATCGTTCACCTGATAGGCGTACTCCTGCGTGATCGGGTTGAACCCCGTCACGTAGAGCAGGGTGGGATCCGGTCGCGCATTCAGTCCCCAGCCCTTGGCCCCCGCGGTGCCATGGAACAGCTCGTCCACGGCCCGGAGGAAGTTCACCGTCACCACGGACAGGGCCAGTCGACCATTGAGGCCGAGGAACGTGGGACGCCAGTTGATCTGGAAGTCGAGCGAGCCCTGCCACGGGCCGGTGCAGGCATTGCGTTCGGGAATCTGGCCGATGCGGTCGGTGAGGCACGAACGCACT
>JAOUDR010000678.1 GCA_029859185.1 Gemmatimonadota bacterium | reverse complement strand
GGAGTGGTCACCCGACGGATCGCGCCTGGCCTTTGTCTCCAACCGCGGCGACCACGCGTTCGTCGGGGTCTACACGACCGATTCGACGCCCATCGTCTGGCTCGCGCCGACCTTCGCGCGCGACCGGTCACCGCGCTGGTCACCCGACGGCCGGCACGTCGCGTTCGTACGGACCGACGGTGCGGGCGGCGCGCCGGACTCGATTCTCGTCCGGCGCCCGCGGCCCTGGAGCGTCTGGACCGCCGACGCGGCCACGGGTGAAGGCCGGCAGGTATGGCAATCGCCCGCGACACTCCGCGGCTCCGTGCCGAGTACCCACGGCGGGACCAACCTCCACTGGGCCGCGCGCGGGCGCATCGTGTTCCTCTCGTACGAAGACGGCTGGCCACATCTGTACTCGATTGCCGAACGAGGCGGGGACGCGTTGCTGCTCACACCCGGCGACTACATGGCGGAGTACGTCACGCTGAGTCCCGATCGGCAGTGGCTCGTGTTCGCCGGCAATGCAGGCACCGACCCGTTGGACATCGACCGCCGCCACGTGGTGCGGGCACCGGTGGATCGGGCCGAGCCCACGGTGATGACCCCGGGGGCCGGCCTCGAGTGGACCCCGGTGGTGACCGGCGACAACCAGACGCTGGCGTTCATCGGCGCCACGGCGCAACGTCCCCCTCTGCCGGCGGTCATGCCGCTCGGGGGCGGTGCCGCGCGCACGCTCGGTGCGGACCGGATTCCCGCCGATTTCCCCGCCGCGCAGCTCGTGACGCCGACACAGGTCACCTTCCGAGCATCGGATGGGGTCACGGTACACGCCCAGCGATTCGAGCGGGCCGGCGGGCCGACGCAAAAACCGGCCGTGATCTTCGTGCACGGCGGGCCGCCCCGGCAGATGCTGCTCGGTTGGCACTACTCGGACTACTACTCCAACGCCTACGCGGTGAACCAATATCTCGCGAGCCGTGGCTTCGTGGTGCTGTCGGTGAACTACCGGCTGGGCATTGGCTACGGGTACGAGTTCCACCAGCCGCCCGATGCCGGCGCGCGTGGCGCGTCGGAGTATCTCGACGTCCAGGCGGCGGCCGAGTACCTGCGGTCGCGACCGGACATCGACGGCACGCGGATCGGGATCTACGGCGGCTCGTACGGCGGGTTCCTCACCGCGATGGCGCTTGGCCGGAACTCCGATCTGTTCGCCGCGGGGGTGGACATTCACGGCGTGCACGACTGGACCGGTGAGCGCGCCCGCGGCATGCTGACCCGCGAGCGGTACGAAGAGGCGCCCGACCTCGCGCGCGCCCTCGAGGTCGCCTACGAGTCCTCGCCCGTGTCATCCATGGCCACGTGGCGCTCGCCAGTGCTCGTGATCCACGGTGACGACGACCGCAACGTGCGGTTCAGTCAGAGCATGGATCTGGTGCGACGGCTCATGGACGGCGGCGTGCCCCACGAAATCCTGCTCATCCCGGGCGACACGCACCACTTCCTGCGGTACGCGAACGTGGTGCGGGTGGATGCCGCGGCGGCGGAGTACCTCGAGCGCCAGCTGATGCCGGGGACGGGGGCAGCCGCGCCCCGGCGCTGAGTTATCGGCCCGGTCAGCGCGGCCGGCTGGCCTGGTCGAGCGAGAAGTAGACGGGCAGCCGGACCAGCGTGGGCACCGCGGTGCCGCGTTTCGTGGCGGGCGTGAACCGCGCCGCACGCACCGCCTCCTCCGCGGGCTTGGCGAAGACGTCGTCGGATGCCCTGACCAGCCGCACGTACTTGGGATCCACCTTGCCATCGGCGGCCACCACGAAATCGTAGACCGCCCATCCCTGCAGCCCCTGGTTCCAGGCGGTGTTCGGGTACTTGAGGTCGCCCAACTGCTGGAGCGCGGCGTTCGTCAGCCCCGCCTTGTCGGTGGGGAGCCCCGGGATTGGCCGGGTGAACGTGCGCCACCGTGACAGATCGGGAATCGGCGGCATGGGCTTCGCCGCCACGGGCGGTGCGGCGAGCGACTCCGAAGCGGGGGGCGGCCCACCGCACGCGGTGCCGAGCACCATGGCGACAACCGCGGTGGTGAGGGGGACCAATGGCGCGATCGTGGTCTGCCGAGCGTGGGAGGATTGCGGGGCCTGCATGGGATCTCCGGTCAACGAAACGACCCACGATAGGTCCGCCCCGGTCCACGATCCACGCTCCAGATCACACTTCCATTGGCCCGGGTCTGAGTCAGACGCGCTGCCACCGGGCCGAGT
>JAOUDR010000078.1 GCA_029859185.1 Gemmatimonadota bacterium | reverse complement strand
GCCGGGCGTGCACGTCCTCGGACGGGACCCCCACGAGCGCTGCCATGTACGGGTCCCGCGCGAGTGCGCTGATCGCCGGGAGGTCCGCGTCCACCACGCGGATCGCCAGGCTTCCACCGACACCACCCGCGCCGGCGCGGACGGTTGCCGTGCCGACGCCGAGGGCCTCGCTGAATCCGGCGGCGCTGACCGAGACCACGTCCGGGTTCGATGAGGTCCAGGTGAAGGAGATGCCGTTGACGGCCTCACCGGCCGGGTTCATTGCGGTCGCGCTCAACTGCGCGGTCCCGCCGACGTCCAGCAGCGCCCCGAGCGGCGACGTCACCTCGACGGACGCCACCGCCACGGGTTCGACGGAATCCGCGCATGCGGATGCGAGCCCCGCGATACCAAGGACCGCGAGGACACGCCGGCAGGCGGTGGGTGACTCGAGCATCGATCCCTCCCAGGCATTCGACCGGCCGGGCGGCGTGGGCGCCGAACCCGGCACTGCGCAGGTCGCTATCTGGCTAGGCGATGTTCTGGTCCGGCAGGGCTCACGACGGCGGTACACCGACGACGATGGCCGCGGCTGGCCCACGTCGCAGCGTCCTCCCGAGACCGGCAGGCAGCCGGCGACGATCGATGGACGAACTGAAGGAGTGGTTCGGCGGTCGTTCGGCCGTGGCCGGCCGCAAACCGCTAACGGAGGAAGAACCCTTCCCGGAGGGGATCGGCGGGATCGACCACGAATTCGTGCCGGCCCGTGATGTGCGCGCTGCCCTCGATCTCCGGGATCACGGCGTCATACGGACCGAACCGTGTCACCTCGGCCACCCGGCCAACGAAGCTGCTCCCCACGATGCTCTCCACGACGATCGCCGCGCCCGGCACCAGATCCCCGCGCGCATGATGAATCGCCACTCGGCCGCTCACACCGGTTCCCGTCGGTGAGCGGTCAACCTCTCCCTCCGCGAACACGCACACGTTGCGGCTGTGGTGCGCCGGGTCCTCCGGCGGACCCGTGAAGATCGTACCGTAGAGAAACCCGAGGTCGTCTTCGAACGGATGTTGGACGGGACGCGCCGCGATCACGGCCCGCTTGATCTGCATGCCCCGCTCGATCAGCACGCGATAGTCCTCCGGACGACAGTGCAGCCCCAGGCTCCGTGCCTCGACGTACGCATAGAACGCGCCGCCGAACGCCAGGTCGTAGCGTATGGCACCCAGCCCCGGTACCGTGACCTCGGCGTCGAGCTCGACGACGAACGCCGGCACATTGTGGAAGACCACACGTTGCACGCGACCCGCACGCACGAACGCGCGCGCGGTCACCAGGCCGGCCGGCGTATCGATGCGGAGCGTCGTCTGGGGCTCTTCGATGGGGAACATCCCCGTCTCGAGCGCCACTGTCACGAACGCGATGATGCCATGCCCGCACATGGTGCTGTAGCCCTCGTTGTGCATGAACAGCACACCGACGTCCGCCCCAGCGGTGACGGGCCGTGTCACCAGGCAGCCATACATATCGGCGTGCCCGCGCGGTTCCCACATAAGGACCGTACGCAGATGATCGAGGTGTTCGCGGGCAAAGCGCCGGCGCGCCAGCATCGTGTCCCCTTCGAGCGCCGGAAACCCGCCACATACGACCCGGAACGGCTCGCCGCCCGTGTGCGCATCCACCGTCGCAATCCGCACCCAATCAGCCGGTGGATGCCAGCGCGCCGTATGCTCCAACGGCCCAAACGGCTGGATCGGCTTGCCGCTGGCGCGGGTCACCGGTCGTGGTCCCACACGGTGCCCACGCCGTCGCGCTCCGCGCGGACAACGACGGCGTGCGCCACCGCTGCATCCTGGACCGCGTTCCCGACCGACTTGAACAACGTCACGTCGTCGGGCCGCTCACGCCCGGGCTTCGTTCCGGCGATCACCTCGCCCAGCTCCGTGTCGATCGCGGACGCGGGGATGGCCCCCTCGGCGATGGCCTGAATCAGCTCGCCTGCCTCCTCGAGCGCCGCTTCGCGCTGGTCCACCACGATTCGGTCGGCGCGTTGCAGCGTGGTGACGTCGAGCTCGCGCATGTCAGGCCGATAAGAACCGACACCGTTCAGGTGCACACCCGGTCGCACGGCAGTGCCGTCGAACACGGGCGTGCGCGATGTGGTCGCCGTGCACACGACATCGGCCTGGCGGACGGCGTCTTCCGCGGACTTGGCTGCCTCGAACGCGATGCCGGGTCCACACCGCTTCACCATCTGCGTGATGAACGTCTGGACCACGTCGGCGTGGCGCGCGTACACGAGGACCCGCCGGATCGGTCGGACCGCGGCGACCGCGAGGATCTGCTCCTGTGCCTGAGCGCCGGCGCCGATCATGGCCAGGACGGTGGCGTCCGCGCGCGCCAGGACCTCGGTGGCCACCCCGCTGGACGCACCGGTCCGGAGCGCCGTGAGGTAGCGCCCGTCCATCACGGCCGCAGGGATTCCCGTAGCGGCATCCACCAGGACGACCAGGGCGTTGATGCGCGGCAACCCGCGCACCGGATTCTCGTTCCGGACGGAAACCACCTTCACCGCCAGCGCGTCGGTGGGGCCCACGTGTCCCGGCATCACGAGCGTCACCCCATCGTGCCCAGGCGGGCGGAGCGCCGAGCGCAGCGGTGCCGAGGCCTGTCCGGCCGAGAGCGCGCGGAACGCGTCGCGCACTAATACGATGGCGTCAGCCATGGGGAGGAGGCGCTGGACGTCGGACCGCGTCAGGAGTCGCATGGGCCCCACTATCCTACAGGCCCTCGGGTGTCCGGCAAGCGGGGGCCCCTGGCTCGCGTCGGGCCACGTCCACATGTTAGTCGGACGGTCGCCGCCCACCCGGCGGCCGACTACCATCAACCTTGCGGGATGGGGGTCACATGACTGCTGTGAAGACCGCGCGCACCACGGCAAGCGTGAACCGTTTTCTCAAGACCATCACGGACGAGCGGCGGCGGGCCGACTGCCTGGCGGTACTCCGGATCATGAAGCGGGTCACCCGCACGGACCCCGCCATGTGGGGAACGAGCATCGTAGGATTCGGGAGCTACCGCTACCGCTACGCGAGCGGCAGGGAAGGTGATTGGCCCATTACGGGCTTTTCGCCACGGAAACAGGCGCTCACGGTCTACGTCATGACTGGGTTCAAGCGCTATCCACAGCTCATGGAGAAACTCGGCAAACACTCGACCGGGTCGTCCTGCCTCTACATCAAGCACCTCGAGGATGTAGATCTCGTGGTGCTCGAGGACTTGATCCGCGAGTCCGTGCATCACCTCAAGGAAACCTACGGTTAGCTGTCATGCCTTCCACCGATCGTCGCACCTTCCTCGAAGTCGCCGCCGCGAGTGGTACCGCGCTTGCGCTGGGCCTGCTTCCCTCTCCTCCCCCCCGTCCGGCACCGCGGAGCGGTGCCAGTCTCCGGATTCTGATCCTCGGCGGTACCGGCTTCATCGGCCCCTATCAGGTGCAGTACGCACTCGGTCGGGGACACACGGTGACGCTGTTCAACCGGGGCCGAACCAACCCCCACCTGTTCCCGGACGTCGAGAAACTCGTCGGCGACCGGGACGGCGACCTGTCGGCTCTCGAGGGACGCCGGTGGGACGTCGTCATCGACAACTCGGCGTCCGACCCCACGCGCGTGGAGCGGTCGGCCAAGCTGCTGCAGGACACCGTCGACCTCTACCTCTTCGTCTCCACGCGCTCCGTCTACTACGACACCAGTCGGGTACCGATGACCGTGGACGCCGACGTGTTCTCCTTCGAGAACACGAGCGTGGCACCGGGCGCCCGTCTGCCCTACGGGCTCGCAAAGGCGCTCTCCGAACAAAAGACGCGAGAGCTCTTTCCGGGTCGCGCACTCATCGTACGCCCATCACTCATCGTCGGACCGGGCGACCTCACTGACCGATTCACGTACTGGCCGGTCCGGATCGAACGTGGCGGCGAAGTGTTGGCGCCGGGCGACGGCAGTGACTACGTCCAGATCATCGACGCGCGCGATCTCTCGGAGTGGATGATCCGTCTGGCGGAACAGCGGGCCACCGGCACCTACAATGCGCTGGGCCCACAGACGCCCTGGTCGTTTGCCGGACTGTTGCACGGGATCAAGGCCGTCACGACCGCCGACGCACGGTTCACCTGGGTAGACACCGACTTCCTGCTTGCCAACGACGTGCGTCCATATCGGGAGATGCCGGTGTGGATGCCGGCGCGCGACGGCCGCGAAGGATTCGGCCGCTTCGACATCTCGCGCGAGGTGGCACTCGGACTGACGTTCCGACCGCTCGCCGTCACGGCCCGCGACACGCTCGACTACTACCACGCGCAATCCGAGGAGCGGCAGCAGGAGCTGCGCGCCGGCATCGCGCCGGAGCGAGAGGCCGAGGTGCTACGGCTCTGGCACGCGCGCCCCCGGTGAGGGAGGCACCATGGGTCTGAAGGGAAGGCGCGCCGCCGCGCCCGCGCGTGGTGGCGTTGGACTGTTTGACGGCCAACTGCTTGCGACCTGGCGACTGCACAGCCGGATCAGCATCGAATTCCTCGCCGCGATCCCCGCGGCCGGCCTGCGCATCGCGCCGGCGGGGCCGCGCGCGCGGACGCTCGGCCAGGTCTTCGCCCATCAGCACAACGTGCGGTTTGCGTGGCTTCGGCATTTCGCGCCCGCCGCCGTCCGCGATGTCACGCCATTCACCAAGGGCGCCGAGCCCACGGCGGCTCAGCTGCGGGCCGCGTTCACGGCATCTGGCCAGGCGGTAGAGCGGTTTCTCGCGCGAGTGCTCACGGGAGAAGCGAAGATCAAGTCATTCCGGCGCTCGCCCGTACGGTGGATGAGCTACCTCATCTCCCACGAATCCCATCACCGCGGCCAGATCGCGGCGGCGCTGCGACAGCACGGCCACAAGCTGCCAACGGAAGTCTCCATCCGGCTGCTGTGGCAGGATTGGTACTGGGGAAAGGAGTAGTCAGGCTTCCGTCACGCGCCAACCCTCTATCACGACCCCGTCACAGCCAACAGGTTGGGCTACCGCCTTCTGGAGCGATCATGCTGAGCGTCCGTGCTGCCCTTCTGCCCCTTCTGCCCCTTCTGCCGCTCGCGCGCGCGCCGCTCGCCGCTCAGGTTCCCGCCCACTGGCAGGAAGACGTCCAGACCCTCGACGGTCTCCTCCGTGCCTACTACGAGGTCGTCTCGGGACCGGCCGGCGCCACGCCCGACCGCACGCGTGACGAGTATCTCCACCACCCCGATGCGCTCATTGGCGTCCCGGTTTCCGACGGTGCAGGCGGTACCCGACTCGAGACGATGTCGCTCGCCGGGTTCTACGACCGCTCGGGCGGCGTGCGCGCCGAGCCGTTCTACGAGTCGGAGATCCACCGGGTCGTCGAGCGGTTCGGGATGATCGCGCACGTGTGGAGCACCTACGCGGCGAGTGATCGTCCGGGTGGCACGCCGCGCTCGCGTGGGATCAACAGCATCCAGCTCTACCACGACGGTACGCGCTGGTGGGTGATGGGTTGGATCTACGACCGCGAGCGGCCGGACGCACCGCTCCCAAGGGAGTATCTCCCCCTGGCGCGGGAATGACCTCTGGATGTTCCTTCGGTCCGCGTGCTGGAACTCGGCCTGCTGCGCGAGGGCAAGGACGATACCCAACCATCCGGCGGCGGTGCTAACGCTTGTCCAAGCCGTTGGCGTCACGTTGCGCGTTGATCTGCGCGTCCACCTGCGCACCCAAGGCGCGCGCGGCATCGAGGTCCCGCGTCAGCTCGTCCATGGAGCCCGTGCCGGCATGGAGCTTGAGCAGATCGAGCCGGAGGGTCTCGATTGCCGCGACCGCCGTGGCGAGTCGCGCGCCACCCTGTGGGGTGTTCGCGTGCGCGCGGAGGGCTAGAGCGTCGGCCTCGAGCCGGTCAACGAGGGTCGGCACGTCGCCCAGGCGCGCCCGCTGCTCGTCCGGCAGGCCGCGGAAGAGATCCTCCACCGCCCGCCCGAGCGCCAGCTCCGTGCGCTCACCCGCCGCCGGCAGCGCCGGCTGTGCACGCAGACCGACGCCACCGACACGAAACATCCACCGCCCCAGTCGGCCGCGCAGCAGTCGGCTGAACAGCTTGCCGCCACCGAGCTTCTCCCACAGGCGGCGCACCGTGATCAGCGGCGCGGCAATCGTGGTCGCCAACCCGAGCGTCACCAACAGGTCTCCATCCGTCGCCATGCCCGCGAGGCCCAGGCCGGTGGCCACGACGCCGACGCCGACCGTGGGCCAGATCGCGCGCCAGTCCGGCCGCGTTGGCTCCTCGACCGCCTCGAGCGCGCGGTCCTCGAGCGTCAGCGCCGCGGCGAGCGCCCGGTGGTCATACCCCTCGCGGAGCAGTTGCCGCGTCATGGCCACCAGCCGGCCGACACGGGTGGCAGACAGGCCTGTGAAGACCGTGACCATCAGGATCTCGATGGCCCGGGTGATTCCCAGGAAATCTCCCTCGATCAACTGGAAGGCCTCGAAGCCGAGGATCACGCCACCGATGCCGACCAGGTACCCGCCGGCCTCGGATCCCACCGCGTGGGCCTCGCGGGCAAACCGCTGCAACGACGCCGGCACCCGCACCAGCGCGCCGCGCGCGGCCTCGACCTCGAGCCCGAACTCCTCGGCCGAGGCGCAGCGCGCGTCGGGGTCCTTGGCGAGGCACCGATCGACGGCGCCTGCGAATCGCGTCGGGAGTGCCGGCGCGAGACGCGCGAGCGGCGGTGGCGTCTCGGACAGGTGTTTGGTGATGAACCCCTCGTTCGAGTGCGACTCGAACGGCAGACGCCCCGTGGCCGCGAAGAACGCGGTGACGCCAAGGGAGTAGAGGTCGCTCCGCGCATCCACCACCCCGCCCGTGATCTGCTCCGGGCTCATGTACTGCGGGGTGCCGGTGCGCAGGCCGCCGGCTGGAGTGTCCGCGGCCACGCTCCGAGCGATCCCGAAATCCACCACCAGGGCCCGTCCGGTATCCCGTTCGAGCAGCACGTTATCGGGCTTCACATCGCGATGCACGATACCGCGTGCGTGCGCGTGCCCGAGGGCCCAGGCGATCTCCTGCGTCACCCGCATCACGTCACGGGACGGCAGCGCTCCCTCCCGTCGCACCCGCGTGCCCAGCGTCTCGCCGTCCACATATCCCATCACGAAGAAGACGAGACCGTGGACTTCCTCGACGCTGTGGATCGGCACGATGTTCGGATGAGCGAGTCCGGCGGCGGTGCGCGCTTCCCTGAGAAACCGCGTGCGTACCTCGGGAATGCCAGCGAGATCGGGAGGCAGCAGCTTGATGGCGACCAGGCGGTCCAAGGCGACGTCGCGCGCGAGGAAGACCACGCCCATGCCCCCGCGACCCAGCTCGCGCTCGAGGGAATAGTGTCCGGCGACGGCTTCCTGCAGCGCAAGAAACTCGGCTGACGCCGATATCCCGCTCATAACGCCCCGCAGTCGCGACGAATCCAAGATCCCTACGAGAACCGCGCGAGGGAAGATTCCGCCGAACCGCGGCCGGTCGATGTCGGAAGGGGGTGCCGCTCAGACGGGATGCAGGCTCCCCGCGTTCTCACTCACCAGGATCTCGTAGGACTGCGGCCGCGCTCGATTCCACCATGCGCGCCTCGGCCCGGGCACCGGAGAACACGAACAGGGCGATGAGAACCAGGATTGGGCTCGGGAGCATCACCCCCGAGAAGCCGAGGGCGACCGCGATCACCTGACCGGCGGTCGCCGCCCAGCGGGTAGCCCGTACGTATGGCCAGCGCAGCGCAAGGAGCGCGCGCAGCACCCGGCCGCCGTCCATGGGAAACGCCGGGAGCAGGTTGAACACCACGAGCACGACGTTGATCAAGAGAAGCTGACCGAGGAACCCCGCGCCGACGTGCGCCGCATCCATCATCGACGCGTAGCGGCCCGTGAGCACGAGCACCGCGCCAAGCGCCAGCGCCAACACGACATTGACCGCCGGCCCGGCTCCCGCCACGAGCAGTTCCTGCCGCGGGTCACGCGGCATCCGGTCCAGGCGCGCCACGCCGCCAATCGGGAGGAGGGTGATGTCGCGGGTCCCGATCCCGAACCGGCGCGCGGTGAGGGCATGCCCGAACTCGTGTAGCACGACACACAGAAACACGGCCAGCGTGAGCGCGACGCCGCGCAGGGCGTCCGCCACGCTGCCACCGTCTCGCAGGTGGATCATCACGACCCACCCGATGAGCAGCGCGAATGTCCAATGCACCTGCACGACGATTCCCGCCACCCGCCCGAGTTGCCACGCACCGCGCATCCTTGTGCCCCCCTCTACCGGCTCCGCTCGGGGGAGAGCGGCATCATGAACATGTCCCCCCGTTGTATTATCACCCCATGCCCACTCCAACGGTCCGTTTCCTCGGCGCCGCCGGCACCGTGACCGGCTCGAAGCATCTCGTGGATACGGGGCGCAGTCAGGTGCTGCTCGACTGTGGCCTGTTCCAAGGTCTCAAACAGCTGCGCGAGCGCAACTGGGCGCCGCCGCCAATCGCCGCCGGGGAGTTCGAAGCGGTCGTCCTGAGCCACGCGCACATCGACCACAGCGGGTATCTGCCCGTGCTGGCGCGCCATGGCTTTCAGGGCCCCATCTATTGCACACCGGCCACGGCCGACCTGCTCCGCCTCCTGCTCCCGGACTCGGCCCACCTCCAGGAAGAGCAAGCGGAGTACGCGAACTTCCGGGGGTTCTCGCGCCACAAGCCGGCCTTACCGCTGTGCACGATGGAGGATGCCCATGCGGCGCTCGAGCTGCTCCGGCCGCGACCGTATGGCACGACGTTCGATGTCACCGAGGACGTGCGCGCGACCTTCCACCCCGCGGGACACATCCTCGGCTCCGCCATCATCAGCCTTGACGTGGGACGTGCCCCGCACCGGCTCGTCTTTTCGGGCGACCTTGGGCGGTGGGACCGTCCCGTGCTCCCGGACCCGACGCTCATCGACGAGGCCGATGTCCTGCTCGTCGAGTCGACCTACGGCAACCGCGCCCACCCGCCGGATCCCGTGGAGGGGCTGGCGCGCGTGGTGCGGGACGCCGCCAAGCGGGGCGGCGCACTCATCATCCCCGCGTTCGCGGTCGGCCGCACGCAGGAAATCCTCTGGCATCTCCGCCAGCTGGAAGAACAGAACGCCATTCCCGTGCTGCCGGTCTACATCGACAGTCCCATGGCGATCGAGGCGACG
>JAOUDR010000677.1 GCA_029859185.1 Gemmatimonadota bacterium | reverse complement strand
TCCTCCGGCCACGCTGCTCGAGGTGCTCGACGCGTCCTCGCGGGTGCTGCTCGCGCAGTTGCTCGAGGAGGCCTGGGAACCGCCGGATCTCAACGCGGTGGTGTCCGGGGCCCTGAATCGGTTGGAGGCTCGGCGGGTGGAGCGGGAGCTCCGCGAGATCGATCGGCGGTTGCCGCTCGCGCCCGAGGCCGAGAAGTCGACGTTGGCGAAACAAAAGGAAGTACTGAGCCGGGAACTCTCCCGGCTGCATCCAGGGCGGTGGAACGTGATCCGCAAAGGGAGGAGCAGTGCTCGCTGAGTTGCGCATTCTGCTGGAGCTGCAGGAAAAAGACCGGGCGATCCAGGGCATCGAGTCGGAAATCGCCGCGTTCGAGCCGGAGCTGGAAGAGCTCGATGCACAGGTCCGAGGGGCCGAGGAGCGGATCGAGACCGCCCGGCGGAGCATCGAGGAGGCCGGCAGCCACCGCGCCCAACTCGAGATCAAGATCGAGAACTTCCGGACCGCGCAGGAACGTCGGCGCCAGCGGCTGGAGTGGGTCCGCGGCGCGAAGGAGGCCGCCAACCTGATGGCGGAGCTCGATCTCGGGCGCAGCGTCCTGGCCCGCGAGGAAGCCGAGTGGCTCCGGTCCGCCGATCAGGTGCAGGAGGCGGAGACCTCGATTGCCGAAGCGGAGCAGCAGTTGGAGGAGATCCGTACCGCACAGGCGGAGCGGCGCGAGGAGATTGGCGCGCTCCAGGCCGAGTGTCGGGATCGGATGGTGGGAGCGGAACAGGAGCGGAAAGGCGTTGCGGAACGGTTGTCCAAGGGCTCGCTCGTGCAGTACGAGCGAATCCGGCGGGGGCGGGCACCCCTCGCGCTCTACGCGCTCCATGAGGACGCGTGTGGGCACTGCTTCACGGCGGTCCCCATGCACCGGCGTCAGGAGCTGCAGGCGGGCCAGAGCATCACGCTGTGTGAGGCCTGCGGGGTGATCGTGTACAACGCCGACCGCCTGCCGGGGGCGTGACGGTCGCGTTCTCCCGCTGGGAGGTCGCCGCCGATCCCCCAGCCGAGGTCGTCCGCCGCCTGGCGGAGGCCCTGAGCGTTCCTCCGACGCTTGCCCGCCTGCTGGCGCAGCGCGGGTACGATTCGACCGAGAACGCGAAGCTCTACTTGCGGCCAACGCTCGATGCGCTGAGCGACCCGGCCGACCTGCCCGACATGGCGGCGGCCGTGGCGACGATTACGGACGCGGTGCGTGCCGGGACGACGATCGTCGTCCATGGGGACTACGACGTCGATGGGCAATGCGGGACGGCGCTGCTCACGCGGGCGCTGCGGACCGCGGGGGGCGATGTCGTTCCCTTCATCCCGAACCGCATGCGCGACGGCTACGATCTGGGGCCGGCGGGGGTCGCGGCGGCGCGCGCGGCGGGGGCGGGACTCATCGTCACGTGCGACTGCGGAACGACGGCACGTGACGCGGTGGCTGACGCACGGGCCGCGGGGATCCGCGTGGTCATCACGGATCACCATCTCCCGAGTGAGCTGCCGGCCGCCGAGGCCATCGTGAATCCGCGGCGCGGGGACCCGGATGCTCCCTGGGCCGATCTCTGCGGCACCGGGGTTGCCTACAAGCTCGTCCAGGCACTCGTTCCGGCGCTCGGGCTGCCGGAACATCTGCCGCTCCATCTGCTGGATCTCGTGGCCCTGGCAACCGTGGCCGACGTGGTACCGCTCACCGGGGAGAACCGCGTGCTTGGGCGGTTTGGGCTGCGGAAGCTGCAGGAGACGCGCTGGCCCGGAGTCCAGGCACTGATCGAAGTGGCCGGACTCAAGGGGCGGGCGATCCGCGCGGGCCACGTGGCGTTTGCGCTCGGGCCTCGACTCAACGCGGCCGGCCGGATCGGTGAAGCCATGGATGGGCTGGCGCTGCTGCTCACGGATGACCCGGCCGATGCCCTCGAGCGCGCCCGGCGGCTCGAAACCCAGAACGCCCAGCGCCAGGAACTGGATCAGCGCATCCTGCAGGAGGCGTTGGACACCGTCGAACGGGATGTGGTGCTCGATGAGGAGTACGGGCTCGTCCTCGCGAGCGACGGGTGGCACCCCGGCGTGATCGGCATCGTGGCCTCCCGCGTGGTGGAGCGCTACGCGCGCCCCACGATTCTGGTGGCTCTCGAGGGCGACACGGGGAAGGGGTCGGGACGCAGCATCCCCGGCTTCGACCTGCACGGCGCGCTGGTGGAGTGCGCTCCGCAC
>JAOUDR010000676.1 GCA_029859185.1 Gemmatimonadota bacterium | reverse complement strand
CCGACTCGCAGTTCGTGTTTCTCGGGTGTGGCGAGCCGCGCTACGAAGACGCGCTGGTCGCGTTCGCCGGCCGAGCCCCCGACCGGGTCGTCGTCCCCCTGACGTTCAGTGAGCGCGCGGAGCACCGGCTCCTTGCCGGCGCGGATATCCTGCTGATGCCGTCGCAGTTCGAGCCATGCGGGCTGACGCAGATGCGGGCGCAACGATACGGGGCCCTCCCGGTGGGGCGCCGCGTCGGCGGCCTGCGCGACACCATCGAGGACGATGTCACGGGCTTCATGTTCGCCGAGTACCGGGCCGACGCGTTCGAGGCGGCCCTGAGCCGCGCGGTGACGGCGTTTCACCACCGCGCGCGGTGGGACGCTCTGGTGCAGCGGGTCATGCAGCTCGACCGCAGCTGGAGCAAGTCAGCCGCACGCTATCAAGCGGTGTACGCCCGAGCGATCGCGCGACGGAGAGCGGGCTACTGACCATGGACTTCGTCCTGATGCTCCACAGCCACCTGCCCTGGGTCTTGCACCACGGTCGATGGCCCCATGGCAGCGACTGGCTCTGCGAGGCGGCGCTCGACACCTACCTGCCCCTCATCGAGCAACTCCGCTCCCTCGAGCACGACGGGATCGCGGCACCGGTCACCCTCGGCATCACTCCCGTCCTCGCCAATCAACTGGCGCACCCGGACTTCCCGGGGGAGTTCGCGCACTTGCTGAGCGAGCGGCTCGCCGCGGCGGCGCGGGCGCCGGTCGACCTCCCGGCCACCGGCGACGCGGCGCTCGTGCCACTCGCACGGTACTGGCACGACCGACTCGAACGCCTCCGAGACCTGCTCGATGACCTCGACGGTGACGTCCCCGCCGAGTTCCGCCGGCTCCAGGACGCAGGCCGGCTGGAGCTGGTCAGCTCCGCCGCCACCCATGGCTACCTCCCTCTGCTCGGGCGCGAGGAGAGCATTCGCCTGCAGTTGCTCGTGGGTGTGCGAGAGCACGAGCGCCTCTTCGGTCGGCGCCCCCGAGGGTGCTGGGTGCCCGAGTGTGCGTACCGATCGCGCGGTCCCTGGGCTCCTCCGGGCGCGCGCGCGGTGGCGGAACGCGCCGGGATCGATGAGCACCTCGCGACGGCCGGATACGACTTCTTCTTCATTGACGCGCACCTCGCCGCCGCCGGACAGGCGCTCGGCGCGTATCCCGACGTGCCGCTGGGGGCCGAGCGGTTCGACGCGGAACGGCACGACGCGACTCACGCCGGCCCAGCCGCAGCCCGCCGCTCGGCGTATGAGGCATACGTGGTATCGCGTGTCGGACACCCCGCGGTCCACGCACTCGTGCGCGATCCGCGCTCCTCGATGCAGGTCTGGAGTCGCCACCAGGGGTACCCGGGCGACGCCTCGTATCTGGAGTTCCACAAGATTCGCTGGCCGGGTGGGCTCAAGCTGTGGCGGGTCACCGGTCCGGATGTCGATCTCGGCGCCAAGCACCCCTACGACGTGGCCGCTGCGCGGAGCCGGGCCGGGACGCACGCCGCACACTTCGCCGGACTGCTCGACACCATTGCCAATGAGTGCACAGGCACGGGCGACCTGATCGTGGCACCATTCGACACCGAGTTGTTCGGGCATTGGTGGTTCGAAGGCGTGGACTTCCTCGGGGACCTGTACCGACAGCTCGCGACCGGGAGCACCGTGCGACCCGTCACCGGCTCGACGCACGTCCAGGTCGTCCGGCCGCGGCCGCGGATTCGACTGACGGAGGGCTCCTGGGGCGCCCAAGGCGACCACTCCATTTGGATGAACGACGCGACACGGTGGACCTGGGCGCGTCTCTGGCCGCTCGAAGACCGGTTCTGGGACATCGCCGCCCATGCTCCAGGGGCGGCGTGGGCCCGACCAATCCTGGCCGCCGCCGCGCGGCAACTCCTGTTGGCCCAGTCGTCCGACTGGCAGTTCGTCATCTCGACAGGGGCGGCCGGTGATTACGCGGAGTCGCGGTTCACCCAGCACGGTGACGACGCCGACGCGCTCCTCGCGGGGCTGGAGCCATCGGCAGGTGATGTGGGACGCGACGCGGCCGCCGCGCTCGCGGTCGAGGTCAACCGGCGCGACGACCTCTTCCCGGACGTGCTCGCCGCGGTGGACGCCGTCCTGGCCGGCCGATGACGCTACGCGACCGCTCGGTCGTCATCCACGCCCACTTCTATCAGCCTCCGCGTGAGGACCCGTGGCTGGACGAGATTCCGCAGGAAGCCTCGGC
>JAOUDR010000675.1 GCA_029859185.1 Gemmatimonadota bacterium | reverse complement strand
AGTCGGTCACTTCTCCATGAAACAGTTTCATCATGGTCCCTGCGGCGGTATCCCACGATACATGCCCAGTCCCCATCCTTCTTCACCCTTTCTTCGCCGCCCCCCCATCCCACCGCAACCGCCTAGCGGTCCGTGTCCCTCCGTGTCCCTCCGTGGCTCTTCCGTGGCTCTTGTCCGTGGCCCTCCGCGGCCGTAGAATCCCCGTGCACCTGTCAAATTGACCGTCTTCCAGCCCCCTGATATGCCGAAACGTGACTTTCTGGCCATCCCGGATCTCTCGCGCGAAGAGATCGGCGCCGTGGTGGATCTCGCCCAGCGGATGAAGCGAGGTGAGTATCGCGATCGCCCGCTCGAGGGCAAGACGCTCGCGATGATCTTCACCAAGAGCAGCACGCGCACGCGCGTGTCCTTCGAGGTGGGGACGTTGCAGCTCGGCGGACATGCGCTGTTCCTCTCGTCGCGCGACATCCAGCTCGGTCGTGGTGAGCCGATCCGTGACACCGCCCGCGTGCTGTCGCGCTACGTGGACGGCATCATGATCCGGACGTTCGCGCACAGCGACGTCGAGGAGCTTGCGCGCCATGCGAGCGTCCCGGTCATCAATGGGCTGACCGACCTGCTCCATCCGTGCCAGGTACTCACCGACGTCTTCACCATGCACGAGTACCTCGGCGGCTGGGACGGGAAGGCCGTCGCGTGGATTGGCGATGGGAACAACATGGCCAATTCGTGGCTCAACGCCGCCGCGGTGTTGGGGTTCGAGCTGCGGCTCGCGTGCCCCGAGGGGTACGAGCCGAACCATGACATCTTCGAGTTCGCGAAGGCGCACACGAACGTGATGATCACGGAGGACGTCGAAGAGGCGGTCCGGGGTGCGCACGCGGTGAACACCGACGTCTGGGCCTCGATGGGGCAGGAGGGGGAGGCGGAGCAGCGCATGCTGGCCTTCAAGGGGTACCAGGTGTCCGCGGCGCTGATGAAGCTCGCGGCGCGCGACGCGATCTTCCTGCACTGCCTCCCCGCCCATCGTGGGGAGGAGGTCACGGAGGACGTCTTCGAGGGTCCGCAGTCGCGCGTGTTCGATCAGGCGGAGAACCGTCTGCACGTCCAGAAGGCCGTGATGGCCACGCTGATGGGAGGGTGAGGTGATGGGTGGGGAGACGCTGAAGCACACGCCGTTCTACGAACAACACGTGGCCCTGGGCGCCAAGATGGTGCCGTTCGCGGGGTTCTCGATGCCGGTGCAGTACCCCACGGGGATCACGCGTGAGCATGAGATCGTCCGGACGGCGGTTGGGGTGTTCGACGTGTCGCACATGGGGGAGTTCGAGATCACCGGCCCGGATCGCAATGCGTTCGTGAACCGCCTCACCTGCAACGACGTGGGCGCGCTCGAGCCCGGCCAGGCCCAGTACTCCGCGTTGCTCACGGAGACGGGGACGTTCGTGGACGATTGCATCGTCTACCGCTTCGACGACAAGATCATGCTGGTCGTCAATGCGGCAAACCTGGCGAAGGACTGGGAGCACGTCGTCGGTCGGAAGACCGGCAATGTGCGCATCAAGGACATCTCGGACGACGTCGCGCTGCTCGCCCTCCAGGGCCCCGACAGCGAGCAGCTGCTGCAGGCCGTGACCCGCGTGAACCTGTCGGCGATCAAGTACTACCACTTCGACACGGGCACGGTGGCGGGCGCCGACTGTTTCGTCTCCCGCACCGGGTATACGGGGGAGGACGGATTCGAGCTGTACTTCCGCCCCCGGCACGCGGACGCCGTTTGGTCGGCGCTGGTGGGGGCGGGCCGCGCGGCCCCCATCGGCCTCGGGGCGCGCGACTCCCTGCGACTCGAAGTTGGCTACCCGCTCTACGGCAACGACATCGACGACACGACGAATGCGTACGAGGCCCGCCTCGGCTGGATCGTGAAACTCGACAAGAGCGTCCCGTTCCGCGGCAAGGCAGCGCTGCAGCGGATCAAGGAGACCGGGGTTGCGCGTCGCCTGTCCGGCTTTGTCGTTGACGCCAAGGGCGTGATCCCGCGGCACGGGATGGAGGTGTTCGTCGGAGACCAGCAGGTCGACCTCGTGCGGAGTGGGGGGTATAGCCCCACGCTCAAGCTGGGGATCGGAACGACGTATCTACCGACCGCGTCGGCCACGCCCGACACGACTTTCGAAATCGCAGTCCGGGGCAAGCGTGTCGCGGCCCGGGTGGTGAAGCTCCCGTTCTATGCCGGGGGCAGTGTCAA
>JAOUDR010000077.1 GCA_029859185.1 Gemmatimonadota bacterium | reverse complement strand
GCAGGTGCTGACGTCCATTCTGCTGTTCGGCGCCATCTATCTTCTGCTGGGCATTCTCTGGATCGTCGTGCTCCACCACAAGATCCAGCAGGGACCCGAGCCACCCGGCGACGGCACCCGAGGCGATCTCGTCGATGCGGCCGCGGCCCTTGCCGGCCACCGGGTCTCGATGACCGACGCGAAGGACGGTGCCACATGACGCTCCAGTTCGTCTGGTTCGTACTCATGGCCCTGCTCCTGACCGGGTATGCCATCCTCGACGGTTTCGACCTCGGTGTCGGCATCCTCCATCCACTCGCCCGGGACGAGCGCGAACGACGGTTGTTCGTGAACGCGATCGGCCCGCTGTGGGATGGGAACGAGGTCTGGCTGGTCACCTTCGGCGGCGCCCTGTTCGCGATGTTCCCCGAGGCCTATGCCACGATCTTCTCCGGCTTCTACCTCGCGTTCGTGCTGCTGCTCTTCGCGCTCATCTTCCGCGCGGTGAGCCTGGAGTTTCGTGGCAAGATGGCCGGTGACCGGTGGCGGCGACTGTGGGACTGGGGATTCTCCGGCTCGAGCCTGCTGGCCACGGTGATCTTCGGCGTCGCGGTGGGGAACGGCATTGTGGGCGTGCCACTCGACGACCGCGGCGTTTTCGTGGGCAGCGTCCTCGACCTCGTTGGCCCCTACCAGGGGTTGGTCGGCGCGCTCACTGTCGCGCTCTTTGCGCTGCACGGCGCGCTTTTCCTCTACCTCAAGACCGAGGGCACCGTGCAGGAACGACTGGGGCGCGCCGTCTGGCACGTGTGGGGCGCGTTCCTCGTGCTGTACCTCCTGGTCACGATCTCCACGCTGCTGTTTGTCCCGAGCGCCGCCACCAACTTCCGCCACTATCCGTGGGCGGGACTCGTCGTCGTCGCGAACGTGCTCGCGATTGCCTACATCCCCCGCAGCCTGTTCCTGCAACGGTACGGGCGGGCGTTCCTCGCCTCGACACTCACGATCGCCTGCATGGTATTCCTCTTCGCGATGGCCGTGTACCCCAACATCCTGCTCGCCCGGAACGACCCGAGCCTGAGTTGGACCATCATGAACGCGGCGTCGAGTCGCACGACGCTCACGATCGGGCTGATCATTGCGGGAATCGGGATGCCCTTCGTCCTCACGTACACGGGCATCGTGTACTGGACCTTCCGCGGTAAGGTCCGGTTGGACGAGCACTCGTACTGAGCCCGAGGATTCGGGGGGGGGAGTCCGCTACCCGGAGATGTAGGCGATGGTCACGAGCACGGGCGTGTTCCGAGTCGCGGACCGTCCCACGCGTACCGTGACGTCCGGATGCACGCCGGCCGTGGTCACACGGATCGACGACGTGCCATGCTCCCAGCAGGCTTCGTCGGCCGCCTCCTCCCTCAGCTCGCAGACGGCGACCGCCGTGATCGATCCTCCGGCAACCGCGGGCTCGCTGTGGACCTGGATGCTGATTTGCTGATCGCGGCTCCCCGTGATACGCCAAACGTCGGGTGCCGCCGCGGCCCCAACGGACGAAGCGCTTCGCACCGGCGAATCGAGTCGCACGGCCTCCGCCGCCAACATGTCCGCGTTGGCCCCACCGACGACCATGGCGCTCGCTCTGACCGCCACGGTCCGGCTTTGGGCTACCACCGTTGGTGTGCTCAACGCCAAGCACACGAGAGCGCCGACGATGGGCGTCAGGGGGCGCTCGCCACGTCGCAGAGCGTTGGCTGGCTTGGTTCCGAGCACACACACCGTCCCACGCCGGGCCAGCCAAGCCCGGTGCATCCGAGCCCGCGACACGACACGCTTCGAATGTGGGAGTTGCCCTCATCGACTCCGTATCGTGTCTCACCAACGTCACGCTTCTGTTTCGTGCCGTGCGGCGTGTCCTCGGTAGCGTCGTGCGCCGGATCACCAGCGTTCGGCACCCGATGTGATCGCGCGCACGTCGTCGCGCAGGAACGTGTGATGGATCACCGACGACCCTCATGGGTACCGATCCGATCACCGCTTGTCAGCAGCGGCACGCCGGCGGCACCTTGGCGGCTTCACGATTCGCACGATCGCGGGAGGTAGCGTGCAACACATCTGGCGGCTGTGGTGGATGGGAATGGTCGCAAGCCTGTTGGTGCGTCCGCTTCATGCGCAGGACATGAGCTTCGAGGAATACGAACCCCGCTCGACCCTGAAGGTGCCCGAGCATCCGGTGACGCGAGCGCGGTTCCCGTTCGTGGACGTGCACAATCACCTCAGGGGGCAGATGACGCCGGCACGCGTGGCCGAGCTCGTGCGCGCGATGGATGCCCTCAACATGGCCGTGTTCGTGAACCTCTCCGGCGGCAACGGCGTGCGGCTGCAACAGACCGTACGGGCGCTGAAGGGAGCGCATCCGAACCGGTTCGTGGTCTTCGCGAACCCGTCCTACGAGGGCATCGACGATCCGGGCTTTCCCGCACGGACCGCGGCGCAACTCGAGACGGACGTGCGCAATGGCGCGCAAGGTCTCAAGATCTTCAAGGACCTCGGCATGTACGTCACCGACCGTGCGGGTCGGCGCGTGCCCGTGGACGATCCGCGACTCGATCCGCTCTGGGCAAAGGCCGGGGAACTCGGCGTCCCGGTCCTGATTCATACGGCCGACCCTGCATCGTTCTGGGATCCGCAGGACCGCACCAACGAGCGGTGGCTGGAGTTGAAGGAGCGCCCGAATCGCAGGCGCACGGGCGAACCGTCGTGGGAGCGACTCCTCACCGAACAGCTGCACGTCTTCCGCAAGCACCCGCGCACCACGTTCATCGGCGCGCACTTTCTCTGGATGGCGAACGATCTGGACCGACTCGCGCGCATCCTCGATTCCCTGCCCAACGTCGTCACCGAGTTGGGGGCCGTGATCTACGATCCCGGCCGGCAGCCGCGGCACGCGGCGGCGTTCTTCAGCAAGTACCAGGATCGGATCCTGATGGGGAAGGACGTTTGGGAGCCGACGGAGTACTTCACGTACTTCCGGGTGCTCGAAACGGCTGACGAGTACTTCCCCTACTACCGGAAACGGCACGCCTTCTGGCGACTGTACGGCCTCGGGCTGCCGGACGCGGTCCTGCGCAAGGTCTACTTCGAAAACGCGGTGCGGATCATTCCGGGTCTGGATCGACGTCTGTTTCCGCGCTGACGCGGCGAGGACAGGCGACGACGCGCGATGTCAGGCGCGGAACGACGCAACCGACCTCCCCGCTCCACGTCGTCCGTCGTGGTCCGTCGCTCCCCGCGCGCAACGGGGTAACACGTTAGATTGTGCTGCGAGGATCAGTTTCCCGTGTGGTCTGGAACGCACCGCACGCGTGGATCAGCCTCACTACCAATCAACTTCGGCGGTGGGTGCGTTTTGGGCGCGGCGGCCACGCTGTCGTCCGACGTCGTGGGACACCGGCACTGACGCTTCGGGCCGGCGTGCGGTGACCGGGTCACCGTGCTTCTGACGGGTTACCCGAATGGCGATCCGGTGGGACGCCGTTCCGCGCCGAGCCCCCGAGAAGGGAGTCACTTCTGGCCAAGTCCTCGACGACTCGTCCGGTCACGCGCGATCGCCCACTGTTTTCCGGCTACCGGGTGATCGACGACACGTTTGATGAGTTCTTTGACCCCAACGGAGAGATCCGCCACGATGTGCGCTTGGTCGTGAGCGCGCTCGATGCGCTCGGTCGCGACGAGTTCCGTGCGCGGATGCGACTCGCCGAGGCGACCTTCCTGCGCGGCGGCATCACGTTCTCCGTATACGGGGACGAGCAGGGAGCAGACCGCGTCTTCCCGTTCGACCTCATCCCGCGCACCATCGGCGCTGCGGAGTGGGCTACCCTCGCGCGCGGTCTCGAGCAGCGCGTGCGGGCCCTGGATGCGTTTCTCAACGACATCTATCACCGTCAGCGTATCGTCCGCGCGCGAGTGATTCCGCGCTGGCTCGTCGAGGGAGCGAGCGGGTGGGTCCGCCAGGCACGGGGCGTCATGCCACCGGGCGGTCGCTACATCCACATCGCTGGCATCGATCTCGTGCGGCAGCCTGACGGGGAGTTCGCGGTGCTGGAGGACAATGTCCGGACGCCGTCAGGCGTATCGTATGTGCTCGAGAACCGGGCGGTCATGAAGCGGGTGTTCCCGCGGATCTTCCGGAACGCGCGCGTCCAGCCAGTGGACGAGTATCCCATGCGCCTCCGGGACGCCCTGCTCTCGGTGGCGCCAAGCCGACGGCGGCCGCGCGTCGTCATCCTCACTCCTGGGATCTTCAACTCCGCCTACTTCGAGCATGCGTTTCTCGCGCGGCGGATGGGCTGTGAGCTCGTCCAGGGTGCCGATTTGTTCGTCGATCACGACCGCGTCTTCGTGAAGACGACCCGCGGTCCAATGCCGGTGGAGGTCATCTACCGGCGCGTGGACGATGCCTTTCTCGATCCAACCGTCTTTCGGCCCGACAGCCTGCTCGGCGTCCCGGGCTTATGGAGAGCCTATGCCGCCGGGAACGTCACGCTCGCCAACGCGATCGGCAACGGGGTTGCCGACGACAAGGCGGTGTATCCCTACGTCCCCAAGATGATCAAGTACTACCTCGGCGAGGAGCCGCTGCTGCGCCAGGTGGAGACGTTCATCTGCGCCCGGAAGGGTCATCGGTCGCACGTGCTCGAACATATGGCGAAGCTGGTCGTCAAGGCGACGGACGCGGCTGGCGGATACGGGATGCTGATCGGTCCCCAGGCCACCAAGGCGGAGCGCCGCGCCATGGCCGCACGGATCGGTGACAACCCGCGCGGCTACATCGCGCAGCCGTTGCTGGAACTGTCCACGTGTCCAGCCTGGATCCGGAACAGCATGGCCCCTCGGCGCGTGGACCTGCGCCCGTACGTCGTCTCCGGCAAGGATACGTGGGTGCTGCCCGGTGGTCTGACGCGCGTCGCGTTGCGGCGGGGCTCCTACGTGGTGAACTCCAGTCAGGGAGGCGGGTCGAAGGACACCTGGGTGCTGGGAGGGACATCCGCATGATTGCACGCGTCGCGGAACAGTGCTTCTGGATGGCCCGCTACCTCGAGCGCGTCGAGAACACGGCACGCCAGATTCAGGTGAATGTGAGCTTCCTGCTCGACGCCGACCTTCCCGAACTCACCCACTGGCGGCCCATGCTGCTGGTCGCCGGCGAGCTGGATCACTTCGTCGCGCGATTCGGCGAGCCGGCCGCGGATCGGGGCGACCGGGTGCAGGATTACATGGTCTGGGACGACCAGAACCCCGTCTCACTGCAAACCTCCCTCCGCTCGGCGCGAGACAACGCGCGGACGATCCGCGAGACCATCAGCCTGGAGATGTGGGTGGGACTCAATAGCTTCTGGCTTTGGTTCCACGACCGAGAAGCCCAGCAGATCTTCCGGCGAGACCCCCATGCGTTCTATGAGGAGATCCGGGAAACCTGCGGCCATCTTGCCGGCACGACCCAGGACACCATGCTCCACGACGAGGCGTTCGACTTCATGCGGCTAGGCACGCTGCTCGAGCGTGCCGGGCAGGTCTGCCGGATGCTGGACATCAAGTATCATGCACTGGGACCGACCTCCCAGCTGCCCGAGAGCCCGGCCGAGGCGGCGCAGTGGCTGGCGATCCTGCGATCGTGTTCCGCCAGTGAGGCGTTCTTCAAGCGCATGTCCGTGTCACCCCGCGGTCCGGTGGTCGCGGGGTTCCTGCTGTTCGAGCCGGACTTCCCTCGCAGTGTCATGCACTGCCTCACGCGGGCCTGGCACTTCATGCGTCGGATCCGGCCATCGGACTCCCTCATCGGGCAGCGCTCGACGACGCTGATGCAGAACCTGCTGCGGACGTTGCGGGCGACGTCCATTGAGCGGATGCTCGAGCGCGGGTTGCACCTGGAGCTGGACCGCATCGTGAGTCGCGTGGCCGAGATTTCTGAAGCGATCGCCCTCGACTACTTTTCTCCCGAGACACCCATCCGGAGCGAATCGGCGTGATGCAGCGCGCGGGAAGTCGCGGTGCCGACACGCGTACGGTGCTGGACGGCACGCGCACGCTGGCGGTCACCCACGAAACCGTCTACCGGTATGCGCAGCCTGTCACGGCGAGCGCCCACGTCTTTCGGCTCCGGCCCGTCCACGACGAGTTGCAGGCGGTGCTGTCCCACCGGCTGGACATCACGCCGCCAGGCGAAGCGACCTCGTTTGAGGATCTCTTCGGCAACAGCGCCACCCACTATCGGCCCGCCACTCCGTTCACCGAGATGCGGGTCGTGAGTCACAGTACCGTGCGGCTCTGGGCTCCGCCCCCCCTGGCATCGCCGGCCCACACGGCACTCGTCCTGCCGCTGGTCTGGGCGCCTTCCGAGCAGCGGGTCCTTCAACCGCTCTTGAATGCCCCCGAGCTGCCCACCGAGGAGCTGCGGGCCCTGGCGGACTACGCCGACGGCGTGGCGGAACGCAACGATTACGATCTGGTCGCCACCCTCTTGGATCTCTCCGCGACCATGAAACAGGAATTCACCTACATGCCGGGGGTCACCACCGTGCAGACGACCCCCTACGAGGTGTTGGAGAGCCACCGCGGCGTCTGCCAGGACTTCGCGAATCTCTTCATCTCGCTGGTCCGCTTGCTCCGGGTGCCGGCTCGCTACCGGGTGGGCTACGTGTTCACGGGTGCCGATTACGACAATCCCGAGCAGGGCGAGGAGTCCCACGCGTGGGTGGAATGCTACCTGCCGTGGCTCGGTTGGCGCGGGTTTGACCCGACGAACGGCCGCACGGTGAGTGTCGACCACGTACGGGTGGCCTGTGGACGCCACTATCTCGACGCGACACCCACCTCGGGCACGATCCGCGCCGGAGGCGGCGGGGAGTCGCTCCGTGTACGGGTCGAGGTACGCGAGCTGTCGAGCGTGGAAGCCGCGGGCTAGCCTGCCTGGGGTGGCACTGCGAACAGACCGAGCCCCAGCGCCCGCACCACGTGGCGGAGGGCGGCACCTCCGCGAACGCTCGTACCCTGCGCATCGACCCTCGGGCTGAACATCGCGATCCCCATGACCCCTGGCACCACGGCCACGAGCGCGCCGCCGATTCCGCTCTTCGCCGGGACGCCAACGTCAAAGGCGAACCGTCCCGAGGCGTCGTGCAGGCCGCACGTGTACATCACAGCCATCACCCGGCGCGCCACCTCCCGCGACACCACGACCCGGCCCGATTGCGGCTGGCGCCCTCCGGCCGCTAGCGTCGCTCCCATCCGCGCGAGCAAGGGTGCGGTGACGCGGACGGCGCACTGCTGAAAGTAGACGTCGAGCGCGGATGGGACATCGGCAATCACGCCGAGACTCCGCAACAAGTGGGCGATGGCGCGGTTGCGATGGCCCTCGCGCTGTTCGGCCGCGAAGACCGCAGGGTCCACCAGCAGATGGTCGACCCCGGCAAACGCGGACAGGCCATCCGCTACCTCGTGGGGAGCGGACGCCAGGGACGCCACCGTGATCGCCCCCGCGTTGTTCAGGGGGTTATAGGGCCGTCCCGTGCGGGGATCGAGGAGAATGGCGTCGAACGGGTTTCCGCTCGACGCCACCCCGACTTTCGCGTCCACGGCCGCCCATGCGTGCCGGCCCAGCGCCAGGGCATACGCGAACGGGTTCGCAACCGCCTGGATGGAGCACTCGGCGGTCACATCCCCGACCGCGACTTCGGCTCCCGCCGTGGTGCACACCGCTATCGCCAAGCGGTCGGCCGGGCCACCCATCGGTTTCAAGTAGGGCGCGACCGCACCGCCGGTCACCGCGCGCGCCGCGTCCTCCGCCGCGTGCAGCGCGTCGCGCAGCGATGCCTCCGGCCATGACGGGTCGTCCCGTTCATCGAACACGCTCAGGTCCAACCGTTCCGACAACGCCCGCAGCGCGGCGACGCCGCGCACGCTATTGCCTTTGGTGTCGAGTCTGGGGCTGTAGACCGCCAAGGCGAGCCGCCCGGGCACCACCGCGACGATGGCACCCGAGACCCCGCTCTTGGCCGGCACACCGACGTCAACGGCAAAGCGGCCCGCCCCGTCGTACAGCCCACAGGTCATCATGAGCGTGAGTACGCCAGCGGCGCGTTCCGCCGCGAGCAACCGTTGCCCCGATCGTGGATGCACTCCCCCATTGGCCAGAACCGCCCCCATCGTGGCGAGCTGCGCCGCCGTGACGCGCATGGCGCACGCGTAGGTGTACAGCTCGAGAGCGCGCTCGACGTCGGTGGCGAGGACCCCAAACTGCCGCAGCAGGTGCGCGATGGCGCGATTGCGATCGTTCGTTTCCCATTCGGAGGCAAACGTCGCCATGTCGACGCGCACGTCGGTGTCGCCCGCCCACGCCCGGACCACATCGAGAATGGCCTCGACCCCGGCGGCGCTGTCGAGCATGCCCGCGACCGTAATGGCCCCGGCATTGATCATCGGATTGTGCGGGCGATGCGTGCCGGATTCGAGGCGGAGAAAGGCGTCGAACCCCTCGCCGATCGGCTCGACCCCCACGAAGCGGTGGACATGCGCGCTCCCGTGCCGCGCGAGTGCGGCCGCATAGAGGAACGGCTTGCTCACGGACTGGAGCGTGAAGGCGGCATCGACGTCACCAACCGCGATGATCTGACCGTCGACCGTGCAGGCGGCGATGGCAAAGACATCAGGATCGACCTCGGCCAACGCCGGGATATAGTCCGCCACCGCCCCATCGCGTACGGCTCGGCAGTCGGCATGCACGGCCGCCAAGGCATCGCGCAGCGCCGATGGGTCGTCGGTCGGGTGTGTCAGGGGATCCGCCATTTGGTGAATCGGGACGCGCCGGTGACGGCGCAAGCTACGTCGGGGCGAGGGATCTGGCCAAGGCTGGGGAGAGATGACAGACGACGGCAGGCGACGGGAAATGAGGAGAGCGATGCCGTGCCTCCTCACCTCTCGTCGTCCGTCGTTGCCTATCGTCGCCTATCGTCGCCGGTCGTGCGCGGTCAGCGCGTCCCACCCTTCGTGATCCGCACCGTGATGTCCTGACTCCGAATCACGATCACGTCTTCGGTGCGCTCCACGATGATGGGACCGCCGCTCACCTCGACGAACGCGTCACCGATCACGCCGGAGAAGCGGTTCACCTCGGCACGCGGCGCCCGTGGCGGACGCGGACCGACCGCTCCCCCGACCCCGGCCGCCACGCCCACGAGTGACTCGCCGGCCACGAGGGTCACGTTTCCGGTCTGGTCTCCGCGCTGATACCGTA